>JBIPLT010000414.1:0-4430 GCA_044368255.1 Flavobacteriales bacterium | reverse complement strand
AAGGATTCTCTGCTTCGTTAATCCCAACTGTAGTAGTTGTTCCTACAGAAGATGGCGAAGAACATCCGTTTGCAGATACCACAACGGTATAAACTCCATTGGTAACTACGGTGATGTCTTGATTAACTTCTCCAGCTAATAAGTTTCCATCTAAATACCATTGGTTACCGGTTGCAGAACTTGAAGTCAATACAGATCCCACTTGAGAAATAGTTGGTGTTGCTGGAATTGCATTTACTGTCATGGTAATTGCAGTAGAGGTAGCAGGGTTATTTTGAACTCCTGGTAGGTTGGATGTCATCACACAAGTAATAACATCTCCATTCACTAAAGTAGTTGAAGTAAAAGTATTGCTGTTAGTTCCAACATTTCCACCATTTATTTTCCATTGGTAAACTGGAGTCGTTCCACCATTTCCTGGCAATGCAGTAAAAGTTACTGATTCGCCTTCACAAATAGATTTGTTTGGGTCACTTGAAGTAGCTGTTACGCTTGCAATATAAGAAGAAGAACCTTCGATGATCGGTACAAATACATTTATATCCGGATTATAAAACATATCCTCTATTCCACTTGGCCAAATAACATGCAATGAATCGATAGCAGTAGCCGTTCCTAAACCAAAATGACAATCTAATGTATTCATTACACCATAAGCTTCACCTGAACGAACTTCACGAATTTGAACTCCCCAAGGGCCATAAAGTTTTAGAATAGCTCCTATTCCGTTAAGGTTAGAAGTAGTTCCTTCACATTGAAAAGTGACGAAATTATTTCCATCCACACCATCATTCATCCATAATTTATCGTTTCTAGAAGAAGGGCTATTATAAACGTTAGCATAACTGGCAAAAATATCTACATGTCCATCATGATTTAAATCTCCTGTTCCTTGAGAAAGGATTACATATCCATTATAAATAAAATCATTTTGATCTAATGTGAAGGTCATATTACCATTATTGATATAAAGTCTATGCTCATCATCTCCTGTAATTAAAATATCAAGGTAAGTGTCATTATTAAAATCTTCAAAAATAACGTTCATCCCAAAGAATGTATTTGTTCCTGAAATTCCTGAACCAGCAATTATATTAGTAAAAACTCCAGATCCGTTATTTTCTAAAAACTGACTTTCTACATCATAATTTAAAACAAATGCATCCATATCACCATCATTATCCATATCACCAAAATCAGAAGACCATGATTGAGCTCCGATTCTAAGATTTGAAGTATTTGCAACATCTTGGGTATAGGTATTATTTCCGTTGTTTAAGAAAATCTGATTGATTCTACGTGCGTCTAATGGATTAGTAATAGCTTGGCGACAGTGAGTGATGTATAAATCCATTTTATTGTCGTTATTAATATCTGTCCAAAGAGAGGCATAATTTCCGCTATTATCAGAAACAGGAGTAGTAGCCATTGGAATTAAAGCTTGATTGAAAGTCCAAGAAGAACCACCATTATTTTTATAGATATGAGACATTCCCACATCATGACAAACAAAAGCATCAATAAAACCATCTCCATCTACATCATGAAAATTTGCACCTTGTGTAAATAAATAACCCGCACCAGTTGCTACAGAAATATCTGTTGTGGTATAGGTAGAACCATTTCTTACTAAAAGTGTTGCCGAACCATTATCACCCCAAAGAACATCGTTCATTCCATCATTATTCACATCACCTACACACATTCCCCAAGGGTTACCGATATTGTTGGTATAACTAGTTTCAGTAAATGTTCCACCACTTGTATTTTGGTATTCGATATACATCGTTGCGTTATTCGCTGCACGAACAATATCATCATAACCATCACCGTTCATATCCACCACACCAACTGCATTTCCGCTATGAAAAGTAGTAGTTGGCAAAAGAGATGTCATGTCGGTAAACTGAATTATCGCTGGGGGAGGAGGAGTTCCTGCAGTAATATTGATGGTGAAATTTCCTGAAGCTGTATTTGAATAACCATCCACCACTATATAGTAGCTAGTTGACGGGTTCAAAGTAAGATTAGTAATTCTAGGAAGATAAGCATTAGTATAGGTTGGTGCATTACTACACTGATCTTCGCTACATCCAACTGGTGTTCCTGAGCAGGTAGATTGATAAACATATAATTGTGCATCAAAGTTGGTCGTGCCCTGACATAAAGAAATAGTAACATACTCGGTAGAAGCACCGGTATTGTAACGATAAACTACGTCTCTAGAATTTCCATTATTAGAAGAGCTAGGGCAAACCGTACTGTAATTATTGGTCATACCAGTGGTAAAACCATTTGCCGTGTACGGAATAGATGAAATCAAAGTGGCGGTACCACAAGTTTCACCACCATTTTGAGACATTGCCAAATTACTAAACCCTAGAGTTAAAAGCAGGAAGGCAGATTTGTAAATTTTTTGCATAGCGTTTTTATTTGACCCCAAGTTTACGATAATTTATTCATAATAACTACCATTCTAGAGTGATAATTATCATTTCTATTGAATCACAACCGATTAATCTGATTCGATTGAGTAAACGGTGATTGGAGAGCAAAAAAATTACTTACTTTTACATTCAACATTAAAAAAAGGCTTTTTATGATTGCATTTGTTAATAGAAATAAAAGCATCTTCATTCTTTTGATGACTTTGATAAGCATTGTTTTCATTGCTAATCTTCAAGCCAAAGAAACCACGATTAAATCCTTTCACACCAAAAAAGAAAGAGAAGAATTAAGGCTTTTACTAAGATCGCAACCAGTTGGGCAAAATGATTTATTTGCTGGCTCAGGCGTTTGTGGTGGTTGTCATGGTCATGATCCCAACGAATTTGCTTTGATTCACCCTACGACATTAGAAGATATAAATATGACCGATGATTGGGCCGCAACGATGATGGCTAATTCTGCTAAAGATCCTCTATGGAGAGCAAAAGTGAGTCATGAAATTTTAGTGAATCCTTCTCATCAATTATCCCTAGAAGATAAATGTACTTCTTGCCACGCACCCCAAGGAAATGCCAATGCCCATCATAATGGTGCCGCATTTTATGGAATTACCGATATGATTGGTGATTCAGTTGCATTAGACGGTGTTGCCTGTGGTGCTTGTCATCAAATTAAGGATACATTGCTTGGAAAAAGATTTTCGGGTACGATGATTTATGATACCACTAAAACTGTTTATGGTCCTTATGGAAATCCGTTTGCTGGTCCGATGCAATCATTTATTGGGTTTAACGTTCAATATGGCGAACACATTGCAAAATCTGAACTTTGTGCGGGATGTCATACTTTAATAACCGAAACTGTAGACCTTGTTGGAAATTATACAGGAGATCATTTTGTGGAACAAGCTACCTATCATGAATGGCTGAATTCTTCCTATAGCTTGACAGATAAATCCTGTCAACGTTGCCATATCCCGCAGATTGATGAAAACGTAGTTATCGCTGCCAATTTTCAATTTCTTGCGCCGAGACGTCCCTTTGGAAAACATCATTTAATTGGAGGAAATACATTTATGTTGAGATTAATGCAAGATAATATTTCTGCCTTAGGAATTACAGCTCCATCTTATTTATTTGACACAACTATAAACCGAACCAATCGTTATTTGCGTGATAGCACTTTAAATGGCAGTCTAATAGAAGCTAGTCGAACAGCAGATACTGTTTTTTACGATTTATCCTTAGTGAATAAAGCTGGGCATAAATTTCCTTCAGGATATCCAGCACGAATTGCGTATGTAGAATTTGTAGTAATGAATGATTTAGGAGATACGCTTTTTAAATCAGGAGTAACGGATAGTGATTTTAATTTAATTAATAGAAACACAGATTATGAACCACATTATAATATAATAAATGATGAACAAGAAGTTCAGATTTATGAAATGGTCATTGGCGATGTCAATAATAATCCAACCACTGTTTTAGAAAGAGCAAAAGCTCTACTTAAAGATAATCGATTAACACCACTTGGATTTACCACTACACATTATGCGTATGATACTACCCTAATAGCTGGAGGTGCATTAACTGATCCAGATTTTAATAAAGTTGCATCCGTTGAAGGAAGTGGTGCTGACATTGTTCATTATCATATTCCTTTAGGTGGATATACCGGAAATTTGAATACTTCAGTGAGGGTTTATTACCAAGCGGTACCTAGACGTTGGTTAGATGAAATGTTTGCTTATAACTCAACCGAAATTGATGCATTTAGAACCATGTTTAATTCGGCCGATCATACACCCGTTTTAGTGGAAGAAATTTTATTGGGTGATATTTTCACTTTAGGAATGGAAGAAAATGAAAAACAAAAATTAGTTATTTATCCTAACCCTACAAGAACTGGATATGTAACCATTGGCGGAGTTAATATCACTGAGGTAGAAGAATATTTTATTATGGATTTGAGTGGAAAAA
>JBIPLT010000059.1:0-13736 GCA_044368255.1 Flavobacteriales bacterium | reverse complement strand
GCAAAAGACAAAGAAGGAAATCCTGTTTATCAGATGTGGGCAAAAGCTGATGCTAATGATAAACCGCATACTGGAAATATCGCTGATTATAAAATTCTATTGGCAGAAGCTACCGCCAATCCGAATCTCGGAAAAATGATTAATGAAAAATTAAAAGCTTATGAGTCGGAGAAAAAATCTTCAGGCGCATCTAGTTTTCAATTAAGTCCTCAAGAAAATGATTTCATTGCTTATGGTGTATTAAACTTGAATACGAATTACCGTGTGATTAATACCACTGCCGCTTTAG
This sequence comes from Flavobacteriales bacterium, assembly GCA_044368255.1. GTDB lineage: Bacteria > Bacteroidota > Bacteroidia > Flavobacteriales_D > UBA2798 > CAMBFX01. The sequence continues at coordinate 13,447 of JBIPLT010000059.1, read as the reverse complement.
ATCAAGATGGAAGATCTAGCTATTTCCATAAATCATTGGGTGGATATCATGGTGCGAAATTGGTGCGTATTCAAGATGTAATCGATTTTCATTTGGGAAGAGAACATCGTGAAGTAAGAAATGTGATGAATGGCGGAACATTACAGTCTATCGATTCTGCGATGAAGAAATTTCCAATCATCAATATGTTAAATACAAAATACATTATTTTCAATACTTCGGGTGAGGGAGAATTTTTAGATTTAAAAAATCCGGGCATTGTAAAATCTGCCCCGATTGGTTTAGTGAATCCTCATGCATGTGGAAATGCTTGGTTTGTTTCTAACATCAAATGGGTGAAAGATGCAGACGAAGAAATTACTGCCATTGGAGATTTTGATCCTTCTACCACTGCTATCATTGACGAAAGAGAAAAAGAAAAGCTAGGTGGATTAACGTTGTCTGCAGATCCTTCTGCAACCGTAAAAATGGATAAGTATAAAGCGAATCATTTAACGTATACAGCGAACTGCTCTAAAAAAAACTTATTGGTCTTCTCGGAAATTTATTATCCTGTGGGATGGAAAATACTAGTGGATGGAAATGAAACAGAAATTGTGCGAGTGAATTATTTATTGCGTGCGATTGTTTTGGAACCAGGTAAACATAAAATCGAAATGATTTATGAACCCGCTTCTTATTTTACCAGCAAGCCGATCAGTTTGGTGGCGTCTTTATCAGTGATTGGATTGGTTTGTTTTGCTCTGTTCAGAGAGTTGAAAACGAAGAAAAAAGAATAAATCAGCCACGAATTTCGCGAATTACACGAATTAAGAGGTAGAAAAGTTTGATTTACACGAATTAATTTCCTTACGCTTGCGCCGAAGCTTCAGCTTAGGAGCACGGAAATCAAAGACCAAAGTATTTTATCAGGATTAAAAAAATGCAGACACAGATAATACAAGATGACACAGATAAAGAAATAAAAAATGATGAACAAAGATTTATTTCCTTCGAAAAAGTAAATATTGTTATTTCATCTGTGTTATTAAACCATCTGTGCCATCCGTTTTATCTGTGTCAAAAAATATCAAAATAGAATGAAAAAAGTTTTAATCATCACGTATTATTGGCCGCCTAGTGGTGGATCGGGAGTACAACGATGGTTAAAATTTTCAAAATACCTTCCTGAATTCGGAATTAAACCTATTGTTTATACTGTAGATAATGGAGAATATCCTGCCGAAGATTTATCCTTGCAAAAAGATATTCATCACGAGGTAGAAGTAATTCGCCAACCGATTATTGAGCCGTATACTTTTTATAAAAAATTTACGGGCCAGAAAAAAGATAAAAAAGTGAGTGTGGGTTTTATTTCTGAAAAAACAAAACCATCTTTAGCGCAACAAATTGCTGTTTTTACAAGAGGAAATTTTTTCATTCCGGATGCAAGAATGCTTTGGATAAAACCCTCTGTAAAATATTTAAGAGAATATTTGGCGAAAAATCCAGTAGACTTAATTATCACCAGCGGTCCGCCACATACTTGCCATATGATTGGCTTGGAATTGAAAAGAATTTTAGGAATAAAATGGATAGCTGATTTTCGTGATCCCTGGACGGGGATTTATTATTTCGATGAATTGATGCTTTCTCCCTTTGCCAAACATCAGCATCAGCAAATGGAAAAAAATGTGTTGAATGAATCAGATCTAATTATCACCGTTGGTGAAACCATGAAAAAGGATTTTGAAAAAATGACCAAAGTTCCCATTGAAGTAATCACTAATGGTTATGACGAGGAAGATTATCGCGATAAGAATTTTGCATTAACACAGAAATTTACTTTATCGAATATAGGTTTATTACCCAAAGGACAAAACCATCCCGCTTTATGGAATGCTATCGGGGAATTGGTAAAAGAAAATGTTGATTTCAAAAATCAATTAGAAATTCGTTTTGTTGGGCATGTGGATGCACATGTAAAAAAATCATTAGAAGAAGCGGGAATTACTTCTTATTGCCGTATGATTGATTATGTGAATCACGAGAAGGTGGTAGAATATCAAAAAAGCTCTCATATTTTGCTTTTAAACATCAATCGTGTACCGAATGCCGAATATTTGCTCACTGGAAAATTATTCGAGTACATCGCGGCGGAGCGCCCCATTTTATGTGTTGGGCCCAAGCAAGGTGATGCCGCAAAAATTATTGAAGAATGTAAATCGGGAGAAGTTTTTGATTTTGATGATAAAGAAGGAATCAAAAAATATATTTTAGAAAGATTTAGAATTTTTACAGACGGAATATCCGAAAACAAAAACTCCCTGCACAAAAATTATTCGAGAAGGGAGCTGACAAAAAAGTTGGTTAATTTAATTACTGTATGAGAAAAATTTACCGTTTTATAAAAACATGTGTTAAACCATTAAATCTTGGTCGATTCGCCTTTTTTGGTAAATTGAATAAGAAAATTACAGAGAAAATACGAACCAACCATGCCCTAGTTGATGGACATAAAATGACATTGGATGATAAAGATTCATTACGCTTATCCTTAAATGGAATTTATGAACCTGAGCAAACTAATTACATTAAAAATTTATTGCAAGAGGAAGATCAAGTTATTGATATTGGTGGAAATATTGGGTATTATGCGTTAATCATGGCGAAAAAAGTAGGCGCTAAAGGGAAAGTATTTTGCTTTGAGCCTGACAAAACCAACTTTTCCATTCTTACAGAAAATATTTGTCAAAATAAATATGAAAATATTATTACTTCCTACAATGATGCCGTAAGTAATGAAAAAGGTGTACTCAAATTATTCATCAGTGAAACTAATCGTGGCGACCACCGCATTTACTCTTCAGATCAAGATCGAAATTTTATTGAGATTAATGCAGTGAAATTAGACGATCTTATTGAGCTAAAAGAGGCGAAAATAAAATTCATCAAAATTGATATTCAAGGATCAGAAATGATTGCATTGGAAGGAATGAAAGAACTAATTTTAAAGAATAAACCTGTTTTGATTTCTGAATTTTGGCCCAAGGGAATAAAAATGTCAGGAAAAAACCCAGATGAATATATTCAGTTTTTCTTATCAAATGGTTACGCGATGAGTTTACTCACAGAAAAAGGATTAAAACCAATTTCTAAAGATGAATTGAATAAAGAAGTGAGCATTGAAAAAGGAAATTTTACGAATATAGTTTTTAGAATGGCTTAATCGTAATTGTATTTTTTTCGTAATTCTAATTTTAAAACTTCTTCTTTAATTTTTTGAATTTGTTCAGTTGAAACTAAGCTAGATTTTCCTTCATTAACTTTTATGGCGGTAATTCTTTTCAATTTTGTAACAGAAGGTTTTGACACTCCTACAAAATCAAAAACCGATAATTGATGTGCTGTATTCTTAAAAAGATCTTCCGCCTTCAAAAAAAGGAATCTATCATTTGAAATAGTAGTCTTGAATTCCTCAGCAAATAAATTTGTTTCATTCCATAACCAGGCGATTTTTTCTATTTGAGAAAAAGATTTCCATGAATCAGCATCATTGGTAATTCTTCCTTCGTCATACAATGAATTACCCGAATACCAATTTCTTCCTAAGCCAGATTTAATAAATGATTCTGGATTTCTAACCAGATGAATAAATTTTGATTTAGGATAAAGCTCTGCAATTTGGTGGGCGAAAAAAGTTACTCGATTATTCGTTTCTACGTATTTCTTTTCATTTATAAAAACATTTCGAATCAACTCATATCTGGCTACATCAAAAACAGCTTTCACTTTTTCAGCATTTGTTTGGTATTCTTTATGCGCTAAAATAGTATGATAAAAAAATTCAGGTTCTGGCTCGTGCAATGCTTCGATAGATTTTTCTGAATGCAAAAGATTAGTTAGAAATGCAGTTCCACATCTCCCGGTAGAAAGAACAAAAATGGGTTCATATTCTTGGTGAACCAAATTGTACAATTGCGTAATATCATTTTTTATCGCATAGTCATTTAATTTTTTTCGTGTTCTTAAACGTGAAAAAAAATCCTTTTGACTTTGCCAACCCGCTTCAACAATTTGCTTTACTTTCATCTAAAACTTATACTTATCTTATAAAATTAGCTATTTTTACAGAATAATCTCCATAACTTACCAAAATTGACTGGGAAACAAAGAGTTGCCATCCTAAAAAGTCGCCTTTACAGAGGTGGAGTTGCTCAAGTATTGGGGCATATGATTGCCGCTCTCAATGAGAAGGGAATTGTACCAGATATTCTCACATTACGATCCGATTTAACCGAAAATGATTTTGAAAAACTTTATCGTTTAAAAATTAAATTTCATATTAAATTGATTGGTCCGAATTTGAAAATGCCCTACGAATGGCATTTCCTTTATTTCAATTTATTGTCAAGAGGATTTTCAAAAAAATATGATCTCTTCATCAATAGCAATAACACTTCCTTTCTTGCGCCCAAAAATATTCCCACGCTCACCTACATTCATTACCCCAGAAAAGATAGAGTAATTTCGGATAGTTCTTCTATTCATTTTCCTGAAAAGAAAAATAAATCCATTTTTGAATATGCTTCCGATCCGTTTTTCATCGCTCGCTTTTTATATCAATTCAATAAGCGTTTCGGAAAAAATGAAATGATTATTGCTAATTCTGAATTTACAAAAAGTGCCATTGAACGCTGCTATTCCAATCTAAAAAATCCTATAGTTGTAGTATATCCTCCAGTAGAAAATCCAGAAATAAAAAACATAGAAAAAAAATTGCAAGTTGTTACGTTAGGAAGAATCTCTTCAGAAAAAAGACAATTGGAACAAATCGATATTGCCTTGAAACTTCCTGATATAAATTTTTATATTCTGGGATTTTCGGATTTAGGAAAATATTATCAAGAATGTAAGGAAAAAATAAATTCTTCTGGAGTAAAAAACATTTTTCTATTGCCTAATCTTAATCATTCAGAAATTCAAAAAATATTAGCTGAATCAGCTATTTTTCTTCATAACGTAAGAAATGAACCTTTTGGAATTGGCATAGTTCAAGCTTCGGCACAAGGATGTATTCCAGTGATTCATCGCTCTGGTGGGGCTACCGAAATAGTGACGGATAATCAATTACAATTCAACGATGTTGAAGAAGCTTTTTCGATTATTCAAAAAATTAAAAACAAAGAAATAAACTTCAATTTTAAATCCAAATTCTCTGAAAAAGAATTTCAAGAAACATTTAGTCAGCTATTGACAGATTATTAAAAAAGTAAAAACTATATTTGTTTACCTTAAACGTATATTAATTGATTAACCGCTGGAAAAAATACATTCAAAATCTAAAAAAATTAGAGCGAGAAAATCTTTTGCTTCGAAAAAACCTATCCTATATCATTCGAAACAAGTATCCCGAAATCATATCAAAAAGTAATTCAGCGATTCATTCCAGCATCAATGATTTTGAATTTAATGTTTATTCGCAAAATGGAGAAGATGGAATATTGTTGCATATCGTATCAAAAATTGGAATTCATTCGCATACCATAATTGAATTTGGAGGAAGTGATGGCATACAATGCAATAGTGCTAATCTTCTTTTAAATTTCGGATGGAAAGCTTTATTAATTGAAGGAAATGCCGAAAAAGTAAATACGGGAATAAAATACTATCATGAAAATGGCGTTGATGAAAAACAATTGACATTTATTCCATCTTTTATTACTTCCGAAAATATCAATCAACTTTTCACGAAAAATAATTACAAAGGTGAAATAGATATTCTTTCTATCGATATTGATGGAAATGACTATCATGTTTGGAAATCGATTCATGAAGTAAATCCACGAATAATAGTTTGTGAATACAATGCCGCTTTCGGCCCAGAAAAAGAAATAACTATTCCATATGATTCGAAATTCACTTTGAAAAGCAAAGAATCTACAGGGTTTTATTTTGGTTGTTCATTGGCACTTTTAGAAAAACTAGGAAAAGAAAAAGGTTATTCACTCATAGGCACAGATAAATTAGGCGTTAATGCATTTTTTGTAAGAAATGATTTAATGCAAAATAAGTTTGCAATAAAAACTTCTGAAGAATGTTACCATGAAAATTTGAAATGCAAACAAGCAGGAGGATACTCATTGGCTTTTGATAAAATCAAACATTTAGATTTCTTTCTTCCATAAGTATGGGAATAATCGCACGACAAGGAGTTTCGAATAGCTTTGCCATATTTCTTGGTTTTATTTTGGGCGGAATCAATACTGTTTTCATATTTCCCTATGTGTTTAGAAATAATCTTGATGATTTAGGTTTAATTCAATTATTAACTACCATTAGTTTCGTTATTGCTCAACTTTTAACTTTCGGCTCAGTTGGCATTACCATTCGATTTTATCCAAAAATGGTGAGCGAAAAAAGAGTAGGTGAATTAATGTATTATATATGGGTATTACCGTCTTTAGCCTTATTACTATTTGGATTATTATTATTGTTGGTTGGTGATCACTTTTTGAATTTCTTTATTAAACAAGAAATTTCTATTTCAGAAAACACTGCTTTACTTCTCATTTTTACCATCACATTAAGCATTACTTATGCCAGAAATTTAGCTGGATATTCCATGGCACTTAAAAAAACATTCATCACTTCCATTTTGAATGAAGTGGTGATGCGTGTAGTTATTTTATTTTTTACTCTACTCTATTTTTTGGGATATTCGAATTTAGAAAGTTATGGATTTGGCAATAGTCTTGCCTATTTTATACCAGTTGTAGTTTTACTTTTCTATTTGAGAAAAACTGAAATTTTTTCTATCCACAAACCAACAGGAAAAGCTTTAAATGAATTATTGACTTACGGATTTTTTACTTGGATGGATCTTATAGCTACATGGGTAATTAATCGAATAGACCAAATCATGATTGGAGCCATCCTAGTTTTATCTGATATTCCCATTTACAATTTTGCATTTTATATGTCGTTGGTTGTAGGTTTACCTAATCGATCACTTATCCTCATAGCGGCTCCAATAATTGCAGAATCTTTTCATAAAAACGACATGAAAAATATTCAAGATATTTATGTGAAATCTTCTATTGTGCAATTGATGTTAGGAGGAATCCTTTTCGTTCTTATTTGGTTGAATATGGATTCTATTTTAAAATTCGAACCTAGTGCGTTTTGGGAGGCAAAAATGGTTTTTTTCTATTTAGGGTTATCTAAACTAATCGATATATTTTTCTCGCTAAATGGAACTATTCTTGTTTCCTCTATTTATTATCGTTACAATTTATACTTCAATATAATTTTATTGGTCGTTGCTGTTGTTCTAAATCTTATACTTATTCCCTCGCATGGTATAGAAGGTGCTGCTATCGCCACTGCTCTTAGTTTAGTTTTATTTAATTTAATGAAAGCCGTTTTTCTATATTCTAAATTCAAGTTACAACCTTTTCATCCCAATACATTAAAAGGAATTTTAATTCTAGGTTTGGCATGGGCGGCCGGATATTTTTTACCCTTAATGGATAATATTTGGTTAGACATGATTTTAAGAACCACTGTGGCTACACTTGTTTTTTTACCTCTGATGATTTATTTAAATGTCTCCGAAGACATCAACCAAATGTTCTATAAACTCGTGCGTAGATTTCTTAAATAAATTTCTTTTGTTTTTCTTCTATCCAATTTTCCATTGGTAGTTTCTTCGAATTGATTTACAAAAATAATTTCTTTAGGTGATTTATTCTTATCCAAATTTTCAGTTAAATAGCTTTTAAGTAAAGATAAAGTTCCTCTATCTAACTCAACACCCTCAATCATTAAAACGGGTTTTTCACCTGTTTTTTCATCTGGAATACCCATCATCATGAGGCGTTGTGAAAGCATTTCTGAAATTTTATTTTCTATCTCCTCTGGTGAAATTTTCAATCCACCTGAATTGATAATGTTATCCACTCTTCCCATTACACGAAAACATCCATAAGCATCAAATTCTACCAAATCATTGGTGATTAAAACATTTTTGGAATAATTCTTATGATAAACAGTTAGGCAACCTCGATCATCCGTTCCTAACAAAATATTTTTAAATCCTGTAAAAAAATTAGAATAAACTTCTCCATTTACTTTTCGAAGTGCAATATGACTCACTGTTTCGGTCATGCCATAAGAAGCAAAATAATCGGAGTCGTTATCTAATCTTAATGATTTCTCCAATGAAGATGGAATAGAAGCCCCGCCAATTAAAACTCGTCTTATTTTTAATTTATTTTTATTAGGTAGATATTTTTCCACTTGCATCGGAATCATAGAGGCAAAATCATATTCGCCGATTACTTCCTTTAGTTCTATTTTTGGCTCTACCGCAAAAACTTCTGTATTATTTAAAATGGCACGTACTAAAATCATTTGTCCGCCTACGAAAGCCGCCGGCAAACAAAATAACCACTTTTCATTCTTCTTAAATTGAAAATATTCGGAAGTTTGTTGGGCACTAAAAATCATCGTAGATTTTTTCACCCCAATATTTTTTGGTTCGCCCGTACTACCCGATGTTTTTAATGAAATTGTTTCTTCTTCACTTATCCAGTTCAATAAAAAATTCCAAATATCATTTAGCCATGTTTCAGTGGTAAATTCCTTTTTTTTTAAATAAAATAATTTCCATTTTTCTCTTTCTTCAATAGATAAATTCAAACCAGGCAGTGTTATTTTTGTCACATTATTCAAAATGGAATTTCTCTTTTTAGTTGATTATTCATCCATAAATTTTCTCCACGCACCTCGAGTGGTGAATGAAAATTATTTTCATACAAAGATCCCGTTCCTAATCCTTGAGGCAAATTCAAATCAAATTCTGCTACCCATTGGGCAACGGCATTTAAACCAATATTCGATTCGAGAGCAGAAGTAACCCACCAATCGATCTTTCTTTCGTTAGCCAAGCGCAACCAAAGATCCGAAATTTGAAATCCGCCCAATAAAGATGGTTTAAGAATTAAATAAGCTGGCTTAATTTCATCTAAAACATTTTTCATTTCAGAAATCTTTATCCCAATTAATTCCTCATCTAAAGCAACTGGCACTTTACATTCTGAACAAATTCTTTTCATCAATGCATATTGTTTGGGTTTTATGGGTTGCTCGATGGAGTGTATATTCAATTCCTCCAACTTTTCCATTACTTGAAAAACGTTTTTTTCATGATAAGCACCATTTGCATCCACTCGTATTTCTAATTGATGGCCATAGGTATTTCTAAAATATTTCAATAATTCAAATTCGTCAGAAAAATCATAACTGCCTATCTTGAATTTTAAACAATGAAAACCCTGTTTAATTTTTTTCTCTGCATCCTTCTTCATCACATCAATCGGGTTCATCCAAACCAAACCATTCATTCGAATTCCAGATTTACCCATTGAAAAATCATTTTCAAATAAAATTCCTTTGCCACCCGATTGAAAATCTTTAAACGCCATTTCTATTGCAAAATAAACGGATGGAAATTTTTCTATTCGCTCTGAAAAATCATTTTTACCATTTTCAATTTCCTGGCAAACAGTTTCAAGTACTTTTTCTACTTGTGATGAATCATCTAAACTCAATCCAGGAATAATACTCACTTCACCATAACCAGAAATATTTTCATCTGAAATTTTCAAAATCCATGAATCTTTCGTTTTCAAAATACCACGGGAAGTTCCTCCAGGAATAGTAAATTGTAGAGTATGTTTTTTGAAATTTGCTTTCATCAGGCGTTGATGCTTATTCCGAATAAAATAGAAAACAAAAAGGTAGAAAGTGCCAGTTTTTTTAATTCAGGATCTAAATCTTTTGGATCGGTAACTTTCCAAACACGAATCAAGTTTAAAATATACAGCGGAAATACGACCAAGAAAATTAAATTTTGCGGTGAATGATAATTTTTAAAAATGAAAAATGAAACAGAAATAATTCCGCCAAGAATTAAAAAAGTATGATACCATTTGGCTTTTTCAAATCCTAAAACAACTACCAATGTATTTTTATTATTGGCTTTATCATTCACATGATCGCGCATATTATTCATGTTTAGAACGGCAACACTAAAAAAACCAATGGTTGTAGCTGGAAAAAATAATTCATTAAATAAATGTCCTGTATGCAAATAAAAACTTCCTCCCACACCAACCATTCCAAAAAATAAAAACACCAATAAATCGCCCAATGCACGATAACCATAAGGTCGTTTACCAATGGTATAAAAAATAGCAGCGAGAATCGCCAAAATCCCTAATCCTAAAAAGAAAAGAAAACCGTTGTTATCCATTTTAGAAAAGTACAGTAATAAAATTCCAGTGATTAAAGAAAGAAAAATAAAAAGGCCAATTCCGTTTTTCATTTCCTTAATGGAGATTTCTCCACTTTGAGTAGAGCGAGCTGGTCCTATTCTATTTTGATTGTCGGTGCCTTTTAAATGATCTCCTAAATCATTGGCTAAGTTGGAAAGTATTTGTAAAAAAATGGTGGTAAAAATAGACAAAATCATTACTAAAACCGACCATTGGTGAATGGCAACAGCGATAAAATTACCAGTCAAAATAGTGGCTAACGAGAGCGGAAGAGTCCGTAATCGCATTGCTTTAACCCAGCTTTTAAAAGTTGCCATAAGTATTGCGAATTTAGACTGAATTTCTTAAGTTTTCATCACAAGCTGTATAATTCGTTAGAAAATATTTATTTCATAGATTATAAAAAAATCACTTTTACACTATGAAAAGACAAAATAGTTAATTATGAAAAGAAAGCAAATTGTTTAATTCTGCAACTGAAATTCTTCTAAATTATGAGTCATCCGAAATTAAGTAGGAAGGTTAAAAATTCTTGAATTTATATGCATTTGAAGAAAATTCTAAAGTAGATGATGAAGCAAAAAAATGAACCAGTGATCTATCGGAAAATAGTTTCACTATTGGTGATGCATTGGTGATTCAATCGATGACTCAAAAAACGAATGGTAATTTTTATCTATGCTTTCATAAACCTATAAAACCTACTAAGTTTTTCAATACTGTTGAGGATACTATCAAATGGCTAAACAGTTTGCGTTGGAGCCTTCGTTTTTCGTTTTAAAAGCAAATAAATTATTCCTCCAATGAGATAACAGGCCACATCTACCCAATCGGAAGTATAAAAAGGTGAAACTTGCGGCATCCAAAATTCAAAAACCAAACTAAAATAAATCACGGCCACTAACATGGGTAAAAATCCAATTTCAAATTTTTTAGAAGAATACTTTTTCATAAACCCATCCGCGCATCCTAATGAAAAAGGAATCGCTATTAAATCGGCTAAATAATCACTGATAAAAAAAATATAAACACCCGATTTTTTTAAAAAAAGTAAAATGAGGTAAATGAAAAGTAGAAGCAACAAATATTTTTCTGAACGCTTCATCCCGAAAAGCCCACTGCTAACCAAACAATGAAAGTAATAAATGCCATATAAATAATCCAACCCACATTAAGCGCAAAGCGAGCCACTTTTACAAATGGATTCGTGGTATCTTTTGTTTTTTCGAGATAATTTTCTAACCAACCTGGTTTTTCTAGTTTCGGTTTTCCATAAATCTTTTCACGTTCTTCGCGCAATATTTCATTCTTATCCAATAAAGAATAGCATTTTTCACAATGAGTAGAAACACCCTTGTTCCAATGATTGCAGGAAGGACATTTTCTCTCTTTGACCATTATGGAAATTTGGGAAATTTTCTAAAATCAGGTTTGCGTTTTTCTACGAAAGCATTTTTACCTTCTTTCGCTTCATCACTTAAATAATATAATAAAGTGGCATTACCTGCCAATTCTTGAATTCCTGCTTGGCCATCTAGTTCTGCATTGAAAGCAGACTTCAACATACGAATAGACAGCGGACTTTTTTCCTGAATTTTTTGCGCCCATTCTACAGTTGTGTCTTCTAATTTATCCAATGGAACCACTTTATTTACCAATCCCATATTCAAGGCATCTTGTGCATTGTATTGATCACATAACAACCAAATTTCGCGCGCCTTTTTTTGTCCCACTACACGAGCTAAATAAGAAGCACCAAAACCACCGTCAAAACTTCCCACTTTAGGGCCTGTTTGACCAAATATGGCATTTTCACTCGCAATAGATAAATCACAAATCACATGCAAAACATGTCCGCCTCCAATGGCAAAACCATTTACCATAGCAATTACCGCTTTTGGAATAGAACGAATTTGTTTTTGTAAATCCAAAACGTTTAATCTTGGAATAGTATCTTGCCCGATATATCCTCCATGCCCTCGCACATTCTGATCTCCTCCTGAACAAAACGCTTTATCACCTTCACCTGTCAAAATAATTACTTCAATTTCTGGATTCTCTCGAGAAATATTCATGGCATCAATCATTTCACTCACTGTTTTTGGAGTAAATGCATTGCGATAACGCGGACGATTGATGGTTATTTTTGCAATTCCTTCGTAAAATTCAAATTTAATTTCTTCGTAATCTTTGATGGATTTCCATTTTCTGCTCATATCAATTATTTTTTAAGTACTCGAAATATTGTTTCAAAATTAATGCATTCTTTTCGGTTGGCGTAAAAATTTCTAAGATAGTTGGTAAATTATCTACATATAATTGTTTTAGTGCTTTCTCCAATGAGTTTTCATCATTGGCCGATAGATAATTTATACCGAAAGCATGGGCTATTCCTGCGGCCTTGCGGTGATGACGCGTTTCAAAAAGCAGTTCTGTATCTTTACTGCTTTCGGGTTGATCAATGATTCTAAAAATTCCTCCACCACCATTATTAATCACAATGACTTTTAGATTTTTTAAATAATCATTCCAAAAAGCGTTAGAATCATAAAAAAAACTAATGTCGCCACTAATCAACGTTACACATTGATTTGAAATTTCAGCCATACCTGCTGCAGTAGAAGTACAACCATCAATACCACTGGTTCCGCGATTGGAATAAACAGTTAAATCTTTTCGTGAATCAAAAAGTTGTGCATAACGAACAGGCGAACTATTTCCTAAATGGAGAATAGAATTTTTAGGAATATTCTTAAAGAGAATTTCAAAAACTTTCAAGTCGGAAAATTCAGTGGTAGAAAGAAATTCTAAACTTCTTGTTTTTCGTTTTTCGTTCAAGGTAATTCCGATTTTACGGTAATCAGAATTCGAATTATTCCACGATAAAATTTCGTTGATAAAAAATTCTGGTGAAACAGAAACCGCATATTTTTTACTTCGGTAAGTATCCATTTCCAAATCCTCGCGCCCAATTTTCCAATGTTGATTGGGTTTTGATTGACGCAACCATGCTTTTATTTTTTTTGACACCACTGCTCCACCTATAGTAATTAAAAGATCTGGTTTGAAATTAACTTTTTCCTTGTCCGAAAATCCATCTATAAAGCGATCGATGCATGAAATGAATT
>JBIPLT010000058.1:0-13789 GCA_044368255.1 Flavobacteriales bacterium | reverse complement strand
GAGCGGTGCCGATTTATTAGTTTATGGAATGGGCGAACAACCATTAAGAGAAGTCATTCAATTATTAAAAAAAGGAGTTCCTTTTCATCAGTTGACGATGGTTCAACAAACCGCCTATCAACGAGCGATGGAAGATGGAATTCCGAAAAATAAATCGTGGGAAGATATTAAATTACATTCACACGATGTTTGTTTGAAGGATAAAAAATTATACGCGAGTAATTTCAAACATGTAGAACAAGAATCAAATAAATTACAAGCGAAAAGAATCATTCAGGAGGTAAATGGAAAATACCTAATGATTAATCCACCTTTCCAAACCATGACCGAAAAGGAAATGGATCATTCCTTTGATTTACCTTATACTCGATATCCTCATCCAAAATATAAGAAGCGTGGACCTATTCCCGCTTATGAAATGATTAAGTTTTCAATCAATATGCACCGAGGTTGTTTTGGTGGTTGTAGTTTTTGCACTATCTCTGCACACCAAGGAAAATTCATTGCTTCTCGCTCGGAAGAATCGATTCTAAAAGAAGTGGATAAAGTGGTAAATATGCCCGATTTCAAAGGATATATTTCTGATTTAGGTGGTCCATCGGCCAATATGTATAAGTTAAAAGGAAAAGTGCAAGAAATTTGTGATCGTTGCGTAAGTCCTTCTTGTATTCATCCAGTGGTTTGTAGTAATCTCGATACGAATCATCAACCGATGACGGATTTATATAAGAAAGTGGATGCCAATCCCAAAGTGAAAAAAGCATTTGTAGGAAGTGGAATTCGTTATGATTTATTGACGAAATCGTATAATAAAAATGCGGATGAGAGTATTGATAAATACATGGAACAGCTTTTGAAGAGACATGTTTCGGGAAGATTAAAAGTGGCTCCTGAGCATACAGCCGATGAAACTTTAAAAATTATGCGCAAGCCATCTTTTAAGCATTTTAAAGAATTCAAAAAGAAGTTTGATGAAATAGATCGTAAATATGATTTAAAACAAAAATTGGTGCCTTATTTTATTTCTTCGCATCCAGGAACTACGCCCGAAGATATGGCCATTCTCGCAGCAGAAACAAAAGAAATGGGATTTCAATTGGAGCAAGTGCAAGACTTCACTCCTACTCCCATGACGGTGGCTACAGAAATTTATTATTCGGGATATCATCCCTATACTTTACAGAAAGTTCATACACCCAAAACGGAAGCAGAAAAACGCGAACAGAATCGTTTTTTCTTTTGGTATCAGCAAGAAAATAGAGATTGGGTTCGTGAGAAATTAAAAACCATCAAGCGACCCGATCTCATTGAAAGATTATTGGAAGAGAAACCTAAAAGTGGAACTAATGTTCCAAAATGGTTGGCGGAGAAACGAAATGAAAGAGTGAAATTTAAACAGGATACAGCGATGCATAAGAAGGATAATCGCAATTCTAAAACAGACTCCAACATAGGTCAAAGTGGTAAGAATAAACCAAAAGGAAAGAGAAGATAAACCTATTTTCTTGTAACCTAAATTCCCATTTTTTTTACCAAAATACCCTAACTTTGTTACATGAAACTGGTAAAAATACCCTAACTTTGCTACATAAAACTGGTAAAAATACCCTAACTTTGTTACAATGTTTACAAGAAACATAATTAAAGAACTGAATAAGTGGTCGTTGAAAGAAGGTCGTAAGCCTTTAATATTGCGAGGAGCTAGACAAGTAGGAAAAACATCGGTTATACATCAATTTTCAGCTCAATTTGATGATTTTGTTTATCTCAATTTAGAACGACAAGAACTTCAAACTTACTTTAAAGAATATTCTACCACCGAAAATTTAGTTCAACAATTATTTCTTCATCAACAAAAATCATGGAATAGAAATTCTAAAAATCTACTTTTCATTGATGAGATTCAAGAATGTCCGGAAGCGATTGCTTTGCTTCGTTATTTATATGAAGATGCAAAAGAATTACACGTTATCGCAGCAGGATCATTATTAGATATGGCTTACGCCAAAGAAAAAAGTTTTCCAGTGGGAAGAGTGGAGTTTATGGTTTTACATCCCGTTTCATTTGATGAATTTCTTTTAGCCACAGGTGAATTACAAGCCTACGAATTGTTTCAAAAAATACCGATACCCGAATACGGACATCAAAAACTGCTCGATTTATTTCATCAATATACACTCATTGGTGGAATGCCAGAAGTTGTTGCACATTATGTGGAAAATAAAAATATATCTGCACTTCCTAATATCTATGAATCTTTAATACAAGCCTATGTAGATGATGTGGAAAAATATGCAAATTCTGATGCGCATTTAAAACAAATTCGTCATGCCATGCTGGCTATTTTTAATGAAGCTGGAAAGCGTATAAAATTTGAACAATTTGGAAAATCTAAATACGGATCAAGAGAAATGGGTGAAGCCTTGCGTATAATCGAAAAAACATATCTCACTCGTTTAATTTATCCAACCACACAAACACAATTACCTGCTCAACCTGATTTGCGAAAATCACCGCGCTTGCAAGTTCTGGATACAGGAATGCTTAATTATTTTACAGGAATACAAAGGCATATTATTGGAATAAAGAATTTGCAAAATGAATACCGTGGATTGATTTTAGAACATATCACTGGACAAGAAATATTGGCGCAAACTCATTTACCACTATCCCGATTGCATTTTTGGGTACGTGATAAAAAAACTTCCATGGCAGAAGTAGATTTTGTTTTGCCTTATAATGGTCAATTAATTCCCATAGAAGTGAAAGCAGGTGCCGAGGGGAAGTTACGTTCACTACATTCATTTATTGATGCTTCACCAATAAATTTTGGAATACGATTAAATGCTAATAAACTTCAATTATCCAAAGCAAAAACCATTGCGGGTAAAGAATTTACATTGCTCAATTTACCCTATTATTGCGCTGGAAAACTGGAAGGATATATCGAGAAATATTTTGGAGATAATTTAGATTTATAAATAGTGGGCACAGCTCCAATGGTTGAAATCAATTTTATTGAAAAATAATTTTCAAAGTTTTATTTACTTTTCAATTCACTCCCCTATCAAAATCCATGTCTTGTTTTAGGATAGAATTAAATAAATCTTTAAAGCTAATCCCTTCTTCAACTTTTGATTTATTCAGCAACGAATGTTCGGCTAAACCATGCAACACAAATTCCATTAAAACCAATTTTTCGTTTCCTTTGGCTAAGGGGTGATATTTAGTGATTAATTCTTCTAATCCAGCAATACCATTTAAAGCTTTAGCATATTCTTTATCATTTTCACTATCTAGTAAATCCAACATATTGCTTTGTGAAAACCAATTGATAATGGTTGCATATTCAGAAGTATCTTTTTTACGTTTCAACTTAGATGGATCTGGAAAAATTTGAGCAAACGTGTTTTTGATTGCTGTTCCAATTAAATTTTGAGCAATGATGGCAGGCCCTTCTTGTTCTCCTTCGTAAACTAATTCAATTTTACCATTGATGGCTGGAATGGCCGAATATAAATCGTGAATACGAGTGAAAGAATATTTTTGATCATTTTTTAAAAAACGTAATTCAGCAGCACTCACTAAACTTTCGTAAGCGCTAATCGTTAAACGAGCACTCACGCCACTTTTTGGATCTACAAATTCACTGGTTCTTGCTTCAATGGCAATTTGCTCTACTAAATTTTTTAAAATTTCTGGCACATCTATCGAAGCTTGTTCCATATTTAATTTCGCTTGATCTTGTGTAATTAATTTCGAATGATCAATTGATTTTGGGTAATGCGTTAAAATTTGTGAACCAATACGATCTTTCAACGGCGTAACGATGCTTCCTCTATTGGTATAATCTTCGGGATTGGCCGTAAACACAAAATGCAAATCAAGCGGAATTCTTAGGTTAAATCCACGTATTTGCACATCGCCTTCTTGTAAAATATTAAATAAAGCAACTTGTAATCTCGCTTGTAAATCGGGTAATTCATTAATCACAAAAATAAATCGGTTACTTCTTGGAATTAATCCATAATGAATCACTTGTTCATCGGCAAAAGATAATTTCATATTGGCCGCTTTAATCGGATCTAAATCTCCAATTAAATCAGCTACACTAACATCTGGTGTGGCTAATTTCTCTGCAAAGCGATCTTCGCGATGAATCCAACTGATGGGTGTTTGATCGCCTTTTTCTTTAATTAAATTTTTAGCAAAAGTTGAAATTGGATTCAATGGATCATCATTCAACGGACTTCCACTCACCATTGGAATATATTCATCCAAAAGATAAACCAACTGACGAGCCATTTTGGTTTTTGCTTGTCCACGTAATCCTAAAAACAAAATATTATGTTTGCTTAAAATCGCTCTTTGTATTTCGGGAATAACGGTTTCTTCGTAACCAAATATTCCTTCAAAAAGGGGTTCTTTGTTTTTAATCTTTCGAATTAAATTTTCTCTTAATTCATCTTTGATAGAAATAGAACGGTAATCCGTTTTCTTAAGTTCGCCTAATGTTTGGATCGTTGGAATAGCCATATTAAATCTTTTTTCTTTTTTTGTTAGTATAATCTCTAAAAATCATTTCACCTAATCCTTTTAATCCGGTGAAATATGCTTTGCCTTGATTGGCTTCTGTAAATTCATCAATGAAATTTTGCAAATAACGATCATTAGCCACCATGAAAGTGGTAATTTCAATCTTACTTCTTTTACAAGAAGCAGCTAAGGTTAAACATTTATTAACGATGTATCGATCTAAGCCATTACTGTTCATATAATACTCACCCTTCTCTTTTAAACAAGAAGGTTTTCCATCGGTGATCATGAAAATTTGTTTGTTCGTTGCCTTCTTTTTTCGAAGAATAGAAGATGCTAATTCCAATCCGGCAACGGTATTGGTATGATAAGGCCCTACCTTCAAATAAGGTAAATCTTTTACTTTAATCGGCCATGCATCATTTCCAAAAACAATAATATCTAAACTATCTTTTGGATATTTCTGACGAATCATTTCGGATAATGCCATGGCCACCATTTTTGCAGGAGTAATTCGATCTTCTCCGTATAAAATCATACTATGGCTAATATCAATCATTAAAACGGTTGCGGTTTGCGTTTTAAATTCTTGCTCGCCAACTAATAAATCGTTCTCAGTTAATTTAAAATCTTCGGCACCATTGTTTATTTGGGCTTGTTTAATTGAATCAATCATGGAAATACTTTGTGGCGAATCACCAAATTCATAGGCTCTTAAATCGCTACTAATTTCTTCGCCATTTTTCCCGCTAAATTTGGTTTTATGATTTCCTGGGGCGCCCTTTTTCAATTTACCAAAAATGCGTTCTAACGCATTATTTCGAATGGCTTGCTCCGTTTTGGGAGTGATCACCATTCCACCTTTTCCTTCTTCTTTGTCTCTTAAATAACCTTTTTTCTTTAAATCATCTATAAAATCATCGTAGGTATATTCGGGTGTGGTTAATTCATATTCTTTATCCAATTCTTTGAACCAATCCAATGCTTCTTCTACATCACCGCTGGTATGCGTAATTAATTCTTTGAATATTTTAAATAATTCATCGAATTTAGATTTAGGTTTTGTTGTAAAGTTTTCGAATCGGTAGCCGATCATTTTCCAATATTAAATTTAATGCTAAAGTTCATCATAATTGGGCAATAAAATACAATAAATACAAGGGTATATATAAATATTTAATGTTTTGTTGAACTATGAATAATTAGATGTCAAATTATCATGAAGATAAATAAATGAACAGGAAATTATTTTTTTTAAAAATAGAAATGAAACACATTGGTAAATTAAAAGCGCCTCCATCTCTTTTTTAAAAGTAAAGCTTATACAGGTTATCATCCTTCTTACTTGACAAAACAAATTTGACTATATTTGAAAGACTGCTTAAATAGAGAAGATTGAAAAAGTTGGAAAATGAAAAGGCAAACTGGACCATTTGTTTGGAGTGTAATGGCCTAGGCAAAAAAAGCCGGAAATTCAAAGAGAAAGCACGACTCAAATTGAAGTTGGAAACCGATCAATTTGAAAAAATGAAAGAAGAAGGAACAAATTTAATTCGTCCTAACCGTCACCTGTATTCTTGTTTGCAATGTGGCGGCTCCGGATTGATTCCTTCTATAAATCCTCCCTTAGCAGATAAAGAAAACTACCCACACCTTGCTATCATTGGCGGAGGTATTGGAGGGGTTGCTCTAGCTGTGGCTTGTTTGCACCGAGGAATTCCTTTTACCCTTTATGAACGCGATAGCAGTTTCAATGCTCGATCACAGGGTTATGGTCTCACCTTGCAGCAAGCTAGCAAAGCGATCAAAGAATTGGGCCTTGGCTCATTAAAAGAAGGGGTGAATTCAACGAGACATGTCGTGCATACAACCGAAGGAAAAGTCATTGGTGAATGGGGCATGAGAAAGAGAATGGATGCTAATGTAAAAACTTCTCCGAAACGCACCAATATACATATTGCCCGACAGTCTTTCCGCTTAGCTTTACTAGAGCAACTTGGTGGAATTGATGCGGTACAGTGGGGACACCAGTTACTCGATTTTAAGGAAGGTGCAGAAGATGTAGAGCTAACTTTCAAAGTGAATGGGGAAACAAAAATTTCAAGAGCAGATCTTGTAGTGGGAGCCGATGGTTTTCGCAGTTCGGTGCGGAAGCTGTTGTTAAGTGATGATATCAATCCTTTGCGTTATTTAGGTTGTATAGTGATATTGGGAATATGTCCTTTGAAGGATTTAAATGGTCTTGAAAATTCTTTATTGGACTCGGCTACGGTATTTCAAACCGCCAATGGTAATGACCGAATTTACGTAATGCCTTTTACTTCCGACTCGGTCATGTGGCAACTTAGCTTTCCGATGAGCGAAAAAGAAGCTATTGCCTTGAGCGCACAAGGAGCTCAAGCACTAAAAGAAGAAGCGTGTAGAAGAACACAGTGGCACGATCCTATTCCGCAAATTGTATCGGCAACCATGACGGCTCAGGTTACAGGCTATCCTGTTTATGACCGAGAATTAATGAAGGCGGAAGTGATGAAAAAATGGAAAAAAGTAACGCTGATAGGAGATGCAGCTCATCCAATGAGTCCATTCAAAGGACAGGGAGCTAACCAAGCGGTATTGGACGCGTTATCGCTGGCTAGGGGAATTAGTATAGGATGTAGACCATTATCTCCATGGAGAGAAGCTGGAATTAAAAAATCTGTTTTAATTGAATTTGAATCAGAAATGTTATTACGTTGTGCTTCCAAAGTAAAAGATTCGGCAGAGGCGGTGCAAAATCTTCATTCCGAAATGGTGCTGCATGAGCGCAACGAGTCGAGAGGCCGATATCGAAATAGAAAAGAGGGAAATTAAAACAGGATCATAAATTCGATCAATAGCAAAATAACACAGTGCCTCATGTTGCTCAGAATAGCGAACGAGTCGGCAAAGGTTGGTTAATTTTTCAAAAACTAAAAAATTGTCTGCCAAATTTTGCTTGAATGGTGTTAGCAGCAGATTAAGGTTTTTTTTCAAATGCAAAACCAATACATCAACTTTCAAATATTATAGTCTTTCGAATGTAAAACTTCGATGAGCGGGAGTAAATAAAGTTTTAGCTAAAGTTTACGAATGCTACTATGGAATGGACTATTATAAACTAAAATTGTTTAAACCATGTTTAAACCAATAATTTGAAATACTTAAAACAAAATTGTAAATACTTGTTTTACTATGTGATCCCGAAGCGACTCGAACGCTTGACCTACTGCTTAGAAGGCAGTTGCTCTATCCAGCTGAGCTACGGGACCTGGATAAATGAAAAAAGTTCAAGGTTTAATGTTTAAAGTTGTGAAACAACCTTCAACCTTAAACTTTGAACCTTTTACTGTCGGGGTGGCAAGATTCGAACTTGCGACCTCCTGGTCCCAAACCAGGCGCGATGACCGGACTACGCTACACCCCGAATTATCAAATCAATACTTTTAATTCAACTATCATTTTGATTTCGTTCCTAAAAAAAGGCGCGATGACCGTCCCGATAGCTATCGGGATACGATACACCCCGATTGAATTAATTTCTTAATTCGTGCGCAAAAGTATAATTATTGCGCAAATAATCTCAAAAAACTTTTAAAGAACGAAAGAATGTAAGAGATTATTTTCATGATCCCTATTCACCCTGAGTCAGAATCAAAAATCCAACTACGCTGTTTTTAAATCTCGTTCATGAATTTCAAAGTGAACTTTGAATTCATTTACTCGATTTAAAAATGATTTGCTACGCAAATCGATTTTTGATTTATCTGCGGAGAGAGAGGGATTCGAACCCTCGATACGATTTCTCGTACGGCAGTTTAGCAAACTGCTGGTTTCAGCCACTCACCCATCTCTCCGGCTAAAAAAATATCATTAAAGAACTTAAATCTATCTAATACCTTCGCCCTTTCGGGGTGGCAAAGTTAATAATTCAAAATGGAATGCAAAATAATTTGATTAAACACTAGTAATCAGTTATTAAGTAATTATTTCTTGCTCGCCAAAAGTGTATTTTTCAACAAAGAGGCTCTAGTCATCGGTCCCACACCACCTGGAACTGGAGTCAAAAATGTACATTTTGAAGCCACCGAATTAAAGTCCACATCACCCACAATTCTATATCCTGATTTTTTTGTTGTATCCGGAATTCTTGTGATGCCAACATCCACAATTACCACTCCTTCTTTCACCATATCCGCTTTGATATATTCTGGTTTACCTAAAGCAACAATCAAAATATCCGCTTGACGGCAAATCTCTTTGAAATTTACCGTTCGGCTATGCGTTAAGGTTACTGTGCAATTTCCTGGATAAGAATTTCTAGCCATCAAAATGCTCATGGGTGATCCCACGATATGGCTTCTTCCTACTACAACACAATGTTTACCTGTTGTATCAACATTGTATCGCTGTAATAATTGCAAAATACCATAGGGAGTTGCTGGTAAAAATCCAGGAAAATTTAAAGCCATTTTACCAATATTTTCTGGATGAAATCCATCTACATCTTTCTCTGGTTTGATAGCTAAAATAATTTTCTTCTCATCAATATGGGAGGGCAAGGGTAATTGTACGATGAAACCATCTACCTCAACGTCATTATTTAATTTTTCTATTTCTTCTAATAATTCTCTTTCAGAAACTGTATCACTCAATCTTACCAATGAAGAAACAAATCCTACTTCTTCGCAATCTTTTATTTTCGCATTTACATAAGTTACACTCGCCCCAACATTACCCACCAAAACAGCTGCCAAATGAGGAATTTTCTTTCCTTTTTTACGAATAGAATCTACCTCCGCTTTTATTTCAATGCGAATGTCTTCTGAAGTTTTTTTTCCGTCAAGTATTACCATAATTATTTTTTATCGAGGCATTCCTCCTCCTGGCATGTTTTTCATTTGACGCATCATATTAGCCATTCCTTTTTTATCACTCATCATTCGCATCATTTTGCGGGTATCTTCAAATTGTTTCATCAATTTATTCACCTCTTGGATATTTCTACCACTTCCATCAGCAATTCTTTTTTTACGAGGACCCGATAATAACTCTGGATTACTTCTTTCTTTAGGAGTCATCGAATGAATAATCGCTTCCACATGCTTAAATGAATCCTCTTTTATATCTACATCCTTCACCATTTTACCCATTCCTGGAATCATTCCCATCAAATCTTTTACATTTCCCATCTTCTTTATCTGCTGAAGTTGTTCTAAAAAGTCATTGAAATCAAATTGATTTTTGGCAATTTTCTTCTGAAGTTTTCTAGCTTGCTCTTCGCTGTATTGTTCTTGCGCTTTTTCAACAAGTGTTACAACATCACCCATTCCCAAAATTCGATCAGCCATACGGTCTGGATGGAAAACATCCAATGCATCCATTTTCTCGCCTGTACCAACAAATTTTATTGGCTTCTGAACTACCGATTTAATTGAAAGTGCGGCTCCACCTCTGGTATCACCATCTAATTTGGTTAAAACAACTCCATCAAAATCTAATTTTTCATTGAATGCTTTTGCCGTGTTCACTGCATCTTGTCCGGTCATGGAATCTACCACAAATAAAATCTCATTCGGCTGAATGGCTTTTTTGATGGCAGCAATCTCATTCATCATTTGCTCATCCACCGCTAAACGACCTGCTGTATCTATGATAACTGTGTTAAAACTATTGCTACGAGCGTAAACAATGGCTTTTTGTGCAATTTTTACGGGATCTTTTTC
Source organism: Flavobacteriales bacterium (assembly GCA_044368255.1). GTDB lineage: Bacteria > Bacteroidota > Bacteroidia > Flavobacteriales_D > UBA2798 > CAMBFX01. The sequence continues at coordinate 3,509 of JBIPLT010000058.1, read as the reverse complement.
ATCTTTATCAGAGAAAACTTCTATTTCTAATTGTTGACCTAAAACATGCAACTGATCTATCGCAGCAGGACGGTATACGTCACAAGCTACTAATAGTGGTCTTCTTCCTCTTTTATTTTTTAGAAAATTGGCTAATTTACCCGAGAAAGTAGTTTTACCTGAACCTTGTAATCCCGACATTAAAATTACTGATGGGCTTCCAGCTAAATTGATTTCAGCTTTTTGGCCACCCATCAATTCGGCTAATTCATCGTGAACAATTTTTATTAATAATTGGCTCGGAGAAATAGAAGTTAAAACATTTTGCCCTAACGCTTTTTCTTTAACTGTTTCGGTAAATTCTTTTGCGATTTTATAGTTGACATCGGCATCTAACAAAACACGCCTCACCTCTTTCAACGTTTCGGCCACATTGACTTCGGTAATTTTACCTTGGCCTTTTAAAACTTTAAATGCTCTATCTAGTTTCTCCGATAAATTTTCAAACATATCTTTTGGGATTTGAGGGGCAAAGGTAATTTTTTATGGTTAAATTTTAGGTAAATAGATGCTTTTAATCTATTTAGGTATAGTATTTTTTTAACAAATAGGCTATCAACTGTATTATTTCATTCTTTATTGAAAATTATAGCGGTAAATAAGGCAACCTCATTCACTTTTTTGAGTCTCTATTTTAGAAACAACAAAAATTAATCCTTGAAAAATATTTTAAATTTTACTGATTTAAAAAAATATTTATTACTATCTTTTGCAAATTAAATTTCTATCTATGAAATTAAAATTACTTCTCTCATTAGGATTTTTATTCTATTTTAATCATGCTTTCAGTCAGTCCAACATGGCTGGTTGCACAGGCAACACAACTACTTTGACTCAATGTGGCGGAACTTTTGCAGACCCAGGTGGAGCTGGTAATTATGTGAATGGTGCAAATTGTACCCAAACCATTTGTACAGGAGTTGCAGGTCAATGTATTACATTGCAATTTACAGCTTTTAACTTAGAAAATAATTTCGATTATTTAAGAATTTACGACGGAACAACCACCACCACTTTACTTGCAACTTTAACAGGAACAACTGGTCCTGGAAACATAACCTCAACTACCGGATGCTTAACTTTGGTTTTTACTACTGATGGTTCTGTTGTTTCTTCAGGTTGGTTAGCTAACGTGATTTGTAATCCGTGTGGCTCTCCACCACCTCCTCCTCCAGGTCCGATTATAGCATCAGATTGTTCGGGAGCAGTAAATATTTGTACCAATTCTTCTTTTCAAATTGATCCTAGCGGTGGAGGTTCTGTAACAGAATTTACAACCGGTTCTACAGTTTCTAACCCAGGTATTAATCCGAATGGAGTAAATGCTGGTTGTTTACTATCAGGTGAACTTAATAGTACTTGGATGATTGTTAACATTGCTACGAATGGAACTCTTGAGTTTTCTGTTGGTGCTGATGGTGGATTTGGTTGTTTAGATTGGATTATGTGGCCCTACAGTAGTACAGCATGTAATTCAATTATTAATAACACACTTGCTCCCGTAAGTTGTAATTGGAATGGTGCATGTGAATCCTTTACAGGAATGGCGAGCCCATTACCTGCAGGCGGAGACGCTACAAATTTTCAACCTGAGTTAAACGTTACTTGTGGACAGCGGTTTCTAATTTGCCTCTCGAATTATAGTTCTCAATCCACTTCTCTTCCATTAAATTTCTTTGGTACTGCAACTATAAGTTGTAGTACGTTTACACCAATTACAGTTAACTCAGCAACAATTTGTCCTGGAGGAAATGCCGTTTTAACTGCTAACGGAGGAAATTCTTATACATGGTCGCCCAGCGGAACGTTAAGTGCTAGCACAGGAAATTCAGTTACTGCAACGCCCGCAACAACTACATCTTATACTGTAACAGGAACTGGTCCTTGTGGAACCGGAACTGCTACCGCTGTTGTAACAGTATTACCTGCTAATAATCCATTATGTGTGGCAGCTTGTCCAGCAACTGCAACAAATACTGGTTCATATTGTGTTGGTCAAACTATCCAATTGAATGGAACAGGTGGTGGAACTTATTCTTGGGTTGGTCCGAGCGGCTTTACATCTAATTTGCAAAATCCAACTCGTCCTGCAACCGCTGCGGCAGCTGGAACCTATACTCTAACAGTAACAGTGGGATCATGCACATCTACTGCAACTACCGTAGTAGTAATTAATAATCCTGTCACACCTTCATTTACGGCAATCCCTGCTATTTGTTTAGGAGGAACTATAACTTTACCCACCACTTCCACCAATGGAATTACAGGAACCTGGTCGCCAGCAATAAATAATACAACAACGACTACTTATACATTTACACCCACTACAGGACAATGTGCTACAACTGCTGCTTTGACTGTTACAGTAAATACACCAACTGTTCCAACTTTCACCGCTATAGCACCGATTTGTTCGGGAGGAATAATAACACTTCCTACTACTTCTAATAATAACATAACGGGAACATGGTCGCCTGCTGTAAATAATACAGCAACTACCACCTATACTTTTAGCCCTACTGCTGGATCATGTGCCACCACAACCACTATGACGGTAACTGTTAATACACCTACTGTTCCATCTTTTGTGGCTATTGCCCCAATTTGTTCAGGAGGTACAATTAATTTACTTACTACTTCTACCAATAATATTACTGGCACATGGTCGCCAGCAGTAAATAATACTGCCAATACAACCTACACTTTTACTCCTACTGCTGGACAATGTGCGACAACGACAACCATGACTGTAAACGTTGGTTCACCAGTTACTCCAACATTCACTGCCATCCCACCAATTTGTTCTGGCGGAACTATAACTTTACCCACTACCTCTACAAATGCTTTCACAGGTATTTGGTCACCTGCTGTTAATAATACGGCAAATACTACTTATACATTTACGCCTACTGCAGGCCAATGCGCAACTACTACAACTATTACAGTAAACGTTAATAATCCTATTACGCCTTCATTTACTGCAATTGCTCCAATTTGTTCGGGTGAAAATATCACATTACCTACTGCTTCTACGAATTCTTTTACAGGAACCTGGTCGCCTGCAGTGAATAATACTGCAACTACAACTTATACATTTACCCCTACTGCTGGTCAATGTGCAACCACCACTACTTTATCTGTTGATGTCAATCCGATACCAGTTGTAAATCCGATCAGTAATATTTCAGCTTGTCCTGGTGACCCAATTGCAGCGTCTGCCTATACTTCAACTCCTGCAGGTTCAACTTTTGAATGGACAAATTCAAATACGGCTATTGGGCTTGGAGCAGGTGCAGCTGGAAACACTCCTGGCTTCACAACAACTAATGGAACCGGTTCTGCAATTACAGGTACGATAAGTGTTACACCAACATTAAATGGTTGTATTGGAAATCCTGTAGCTTATACTATTACTGTAAGTGACCAACTAAATGCTACCATAACACCTGTTGGTCCTTTTTGTGAATCTG
>JBIPLT010000409.1:0-4454 GCA_044368255.1 Flavobacteriales bacterium | reverse complement strand
CATGAGCAAGGATTAATTCATCGAGATATTAAACCTAGTAACTTTATGATATCTAGCAAGGGAGTGGTTAAATTGCTAGACTTTGGTATTGCAAAAAACACAGATACGACCTCTGCTGAATATACTCAAACTGGCACTACCCAAAATATGGGTACGCCAATGTATATGAGTCCTGAGCAAGTCAAGAGCACAAAGGAGGTGACAGCTCAATCAGATATTTACAGTTTGGGGGTTGTTTTATGGCAGATGGTAAAGGGTAAAAAACCTTATGACACCAATACTACTTCAACTTTTGAATTACAGACAAAAATTGTAAATGAAAAATTAGAACTTACTAATACATCATTTGATGCTATAATTACAGACGCTACTGCTAAAGATTTGAAAGGCAGGTATATCAATTGTTTGCAGTTTAAAAATCAATTACTGCATAAGCCAGAAGATTTGGAATCGACTAAGTTATTTAACAATAATGTATTTGAACAAACAGTAGTAAAAGAGAAAGAATTACTTGACAATCGCAATATTAGCATTTTTGAAAGTATTAGAAACCCTAATGATATTAAAAATAAAAAAAAATCAACCAACCCCTTTCAAAAAAAAGTATTTTTTATTATTATGGGTATAATTATAATTATTTACATTATAAATTTTTATAAATGGAGTATTTGGGTTTATTTTCATGAATGACACGAGTACTGAAGATGAATGAAAATTATTTATTTATTATATTATTTTTCCAAACTTTCCTAATAATTACTCCGTTGTTTTTAAAGAGAAAATCAAATTAAAAAAATCATCATGAAAATTTTAAAAATACGTTCTTTTTTCCTGCTGATGCTTCTGGTAGGCCAATCATTTTCATTTGCACAATGTATCAATGGTGATTGCACCAATGGATTTGGTGAAAAAAAATATCCTGATAGTAGTCGATTTCTAGGAAATTTTGAAAAGGGGACTAAAAAAAGCGGGGCCTACTTTTATCCTAATGGAGATGTCTACAAGGGGAATTTTGAAAAAAATCAACGAAGTGGACTAGCGGTTTATACTCATAAAAATGGAGAGGTATTTACTGGTACTTTTACAAACGATAAGAAAGCATATGGTAAATATGTATATTTAAATGGCGATATATACACTGGTACATTCGAAAATAGTCAGCCGGATGGTTACGGAACTATAGTTTCAAAAAATGGAACTAAATGGGAAGGTAATTGGGAAAATGGAAAAAGGGTTTGGGGAGGAAATATCCATCAAGCTGCAGATTCAATCTTTGTGGATTCATTAAGTCAAGACAATAGTTTATCTAAATCTTATCAAAACACAAAATTTACTGCACCTAGAATTTTTGCCGTTGTTGTAGGCATAGCTGATTATGAGGGAGTAGACCATGACCTAAAATATAGTGATAATGATGCTCGTTTGTTTTACAATCACTTGCGAAGCGCATTGCCCAATGAAATGTCAGGAGGTAAATCCATACTCTTACTCAATAAAAATGCTACTCGTTCTAATATCATAAATGCTATGCAGCAGGTTTTTTCGCAATCAAATGAAAATGATTTTATTATCTTTTACTTTTCTGGTCATGGAAGCCCAGGTAACTTTTGTCCAACTGATATCAACCAACAACTACTGAGCCACGATATTGTAAAAGCCCAATTTAAAAATGCAAAAGCACGTTATCGTCTTTGTGTAGCAGATGCATGTTTTTCAGGCAGTATAGGTTCTCAATCGCAAAATAGTAATAATACAGTAGCTGGTTCTACTCAACAACTACGAGATGCACGTATTGCAGTAATTATGTCTTCTAAACCCAATCAAACATCCATCGAAACGAGTTCATTAAATCAGGGGATATTTAGCTACTACTTTATCAATGGATTAAGAGGAGCTGCAGATTTAAATCATGATAGTTACATTACTATGGGAGAATTATTTTTATATACTAAAAATGCTACAATACAAAAAAGTAATGGAAAGCAGGCGCCAGTGGTATATGGTAAAAATTTAGACAGGATACCTTTAACAAGAATCAAACAATAGTATGACACATCCCAACTACCCCTTTAAACATAGCATTGGAGATGGAGGCATGGCCAAAGTATACCTTGCAGAGCACAAAGCGCTCCATCTGCCAGTTGCAATACAAGTGCTGAACAATGAGTTTGTTCACAATGATAATATTCGCAAAATGTTTTTGGCAGAGGCAAGAAATCATAATTTGAAAGAGCCTTTCAGAAAACAATTTCCAAATGGAATGTGGCGCAACTATCTATTTTTAGATTAAGTACAAGCATTATAAGTAATAATTAACCTAATTGCCATATTATGAAAAGAAATAGTCAATCAAAAATATTAGGAGGTGTGCTATCAGGTATTGCAGAATCACTTGGTGTTTCTGCTGGTCTTTTACGTGTTATTTTCCTTGTTGGTTATTTTGCAATTGGTGGAATTACTTTCGGAGTAACAACTGGGGCCATGACTATAATTTATATATTATTTTGGATGTTTATCCCTTCTAAATAAATTTTATAGAAATAAAATTTATTGGAATTTTTTAACTTAGGCTACATTTTGTCGAATTTATACTGGAAAAGACAATGAAAAAAATATATAAATTAATAATTGCACTTATCTTACTAACAATACTATTGATTTATAACAATTCAAATTGGATATTCATAGCTCCTGTAAAAGGATGTAATAAATACAGTTACTCGCAAACCGGTTTTGGAGCTCCAAGAGTTGGCCATAAACATAAAGGGGTAGATATATTTGCCAAGTCAGGTACTCCCGTTGTATCGGCTTCAAAAGGCATTGTTATATATACAGGAGTTTTATCCTTGGGTGGAAACGTAGTCCTGGTTTTAGGACCTGCTTTTAAAACGCATTATTACGCACACTTAAAAACCACTGATACGAGGTTAGGGAAAATTTTAAATAATGGGGATCCTATTGGGACAGTTGGGAATAGCGGAAATGCAAAAAATACGCCATCACATTTGCATTATTCCATTGGTACAATTTTCCCAAAATGGTATAAGGATAATAATAATGGGCTCTCTTTTTATACCGACCCTGTACCCTTATTAAACAAGTATTTTAATACAATCAAAATTTATTAAAAAACTTCACTTTAATAATAACCATAAAATAATACTTATAATCTAATCTACAAAAACCTCCATCAACCAACTATGAAATACCTTCAATCCCTCATCCTTAAACCTGCGCAAATATTTCAAGGAGTCGGTTTAAGCGTTATTTCCAACTTAATTGTAGGTAACCCCAGTAATATTGGGTAAAAGTTTTCATACTTTTTTATTTATGTTATTCTCGATTCGTATTAGCCTTGTAAAATAACAACGCCCAATCCAAATAAATAATGGAAAATTTGATATAAAGTGAAGTCTCCAACTAAAATTCTGGTATGATTGCAAATGACTAAAACTATCATTCCATAAAATGAAACAAAGGATTATTTTTAAAATTAATGCTATTCTAAAAGAAAAATTAAATTCTACTGGTTTTGTAGATTCTAGAATATCTTTTTTTGAAATGACGCTTAATATAAATGCTAAAATGGTATATGAAAATGCAGAAATAATAAGACTAGCTAAAATGTCCAAATTCATTGGTACGCTCAAAAAAAGTCCATTAATTAGTAAATTAAAAACTGAAAATGCTAAAACGAATGCTATTAATATAGAATCTATAATTTTCATACCTTTATTAAATTAATATTTTTATACTGAAAATACGAATAATATTACATTTGAACTCTAATCGTCAACCAATCCCTCCATCAATCCACTATGGAATACCTTTAATCCTTCATCCTCAAACCTACCAAAGTAGTTTTGGGTGGTTTTAAGGTTGGAATGCCCAAGGGCTTCTGAAATATATGCCAAAGGTGCATTGTTGTTTTTTTGGATGGTAGCAAAGCAGTGTCTTGCAACATAGCTAGTCATTTTCATGGTTAGCCCTAACTCCTCCCCAATTTTCACTAAGCGCTTATTTGTGTTCCGTATAAAAGTGTGGATTCGGTTATCCATCTCTAATGATGGTAGTGCAGACCATTTATTATATAATTTTATGGATAATGGTGTTATTTTAGAAATAATATTTGTTACCTTTTTATATAAATATGTAACAAATTGTTTTACCTTTGTCCCATGAGCATACATCAAGAAATAGAAGATAAGATACAATTACTACCGGAAGGGGACATATTCTTCCCGGCCGATTTTCGTATGCTCGGAACAGACGATGCAATTAAAATGGCGCTTTCTCGGTTAGTAAAGGAGGGGGCTGCTGAGCGCATATCCCATGGAATCTATTATAAACCCAAGCAACATAAACTGCTTGGAAGCATTAAACCGTCCCTTGAAATGATAGCAAATGCCATTGCGAATAGAGACCATGTAATCATTAAGCCTACAGGAATAAGT
>JBIPLT010000420.1:0-4470 GCA_044368255.1 Flavobacteriales bacterium | reverse complement strand
GTATTGTTGTAATGCTGCTATATCTTCCCTGGCCATGCCAATCTTTCTCAACAGAAAGAATAGGGCCGGTAAGCTGATCGAATTGAAGAAGTTTTCGATGTCCAGAAAAGCAACGACCGCTGATCCTTGGCAGCTTCGCGTCGCTTCCAGACACTGAATGAGTCTGGTGACCTGCCTACGAGTAGAGCGCATTGGTCTGTTGCCCTCTTGTGCACTCTCAATGACCCCTCGGTGTTCCGCAGCTTTCAACAACCGATATGCCCATATACCGGTGACTAGTTTCATGGCCGTGGCCATCAGGCATATTGGCCTATTGCTTTCCAACACATGCTCTTCAGACTCTTTCTTCGGGAGCAGTTTGACGATTGCACCTTCCCATTCCACCGGGGCTCGGCGACCCGAGACTACGGCTTCCACCGCATTGAAGAGGGCAATCTTCATCCCGGGGGGTCCATCCTGCCATCTTTCATAAGTCACGCCTCCCACGTCATGAATTTCTTCTCCTGGCGCCTTTTGTTTGGGTCTCCGCTGTAGGTACTGTTCGAAGTCCACCCAGGTCAAAGGTGTCGTCAGGGTCGGTCGCGAGGGATCGAGGCCGTCTCGGGTTAGCAAATCTGCCGGAACCGGACATGGGTCCAAATCTCGTTCACATATTGCGTCAAAAACCTTATGACAGACTTGACAGAAAAATTTGACCGTGCGGTTGTTATGAGACACCTTGGTAATGGGGATAAGGTCCTGTGCCGCTCCCTTGCACTTAGGGAAACACCTGCAAACGGACATATGATTCATCGCGTTAATGGTGAAAAAGGTCTCTTCGTTGCACAGTCCGTCAGCGCAGTCCAAAGAAGTGCTGTCGGCAGACGCTGAGACTCGAACATGTTCACCGTTCGATAGATGGGGCAGAGCCTCTAAGAGATCCGTGATGCGAGATATAGGCCGAATACGTATACTCCACTCAGAAGCTGATCTGCTGTGAATGTCCAGTAAAGTGTCTCGAGAGGACCAGAGTGTTGATGGCTCGCCATGGTCGGCTTGACGCTGGGCTGCTGCAGAGGCGATACACTTCTCAATGCCGGGGCCCAGAATCGGTATGAGCCAGTTGTGTAGTTTGTCACAGGCTATACAGGCATGGATGGTGTCCGGATGCCTCTTCTTAGAGGCGCGGGACGCCTTGGCCTGAGTACCCTGCATGGGTGCTAACTGCTGGCCTAGCAGCGTTTTCACCTCTTTCGACTTCGGCGTGTCTATGCGCTTGCGCTTGAGAGCTTTGAAGCGCTGCAGACGCTCCCGACATTGTTGCCGGTTGATCGTCGAAAGAAGTTGTCGACGGAGACTGATGCCAGTCTGCAGTGTTTGGAGCAATTTTATACGGTCGTGACGTGTCCAAGGCGTGGGAGGGAGGGCGATAGTCGGAATCGGGGGTGGAGGCTTCCATCGCCCGATGATTGTCAGCGAGAGTGTTGGACGTGTGGGCGGCACAGCGTAAGCTGGCAATACCAAAACCTCTCTCTCCAACATCTGGATCTGTTTGTGGATGCTCTTCTGAAGGCTGCTCTCTGCTGGGGGTCGTCTACGACGTTGTGCTGTCGTGACACGCTTAGGAGCCGCGTCAAGAGCAATTTGCGTCCATCGCATCACTTCCCGGAGAGGGTCTTCTAAAATCGCTGACTCCCGGCTGCACCGCGACACTCGTGCACGCCAGTGGTCGACCTGAGCAGACCAGGCTTTGTGGTCTATGATTTCTCTGGTCCTGACCCGCATGCTTGCCGACGACGGTGGCGGGATTAGTTTGCAGGAGATGTCTGCTAGAATTGCGGCATGGTCTAGTCGTGCATTCCCGTGGTGCCACGTTCGTAGTGTATATCCTTTCCCAAGGGCTTTGCGGGTGCAAGGGTCAGGGTCCAGCACGGTGGGGTCCAAGACAAGTATCTCATCTAGTCTCGCACGCTTCGAACCTTGACCGCCTCGCCAAGAGTAAAGGCCGTGTTGCGCATCCGCTCCCCACCATCTGTTCAGAAATATGTCTTGTGTGACAAAGTGTCTAAACCGACGATCTGCCTCGTCGAGTTTCCGTCTGTAAGCGGAGTCGGTATAGCCACATCGGGTGTCAGGGAACAGAGATGCGTTATAGTCCCCGCCTACAATGTGCACATAGCCCTGAGAGATGGAGGATCGCAAGCGATGGCTCAGGGCGGCAAAGCAGGAGTCCTGTTCCTCCGAAGCCTCCGCCGTCGGCGCGTAATAGGAAGTTGCGTGAAAGGCTTTGGCCCCTTTGACCGTAGGTGTGACACAAGCTGTGAGTATCCTGCCTTGGTGTCGCAAGAGGGTGCCATCCGAACCTTTCCGAATGGACATGGTGTCACAGCTCCTGTGTACCATAATGGCAACCGACATCGGGTAGTAGCGGGTGTGGCGCTTGCCACGGTTTGATACTCGGCGCATACTGCGCGCCTGCTGTGTGCGGCATGCGAGCGCAAAGCTGTATTCCGGAAATGCGGCCCCAATGGTCCTCAGCATGGTGTCCTTGTCGATCTCTCGCACTCGACAATCTTGCAGCAGTACAATACCCGGGTTGTTTGTGCGGAGAATGCGCTCTATCGTGTGCATGGCGTTCCGCAGGCCGACTGGTCCTAAATTCAAACTCACGACCCGGGTAGATTTGTGCTCCCGGTAGTAGGCAGGCCACCAATCGCCATGATAAGCAGGTTCAAGGGGACACCCAGAGGCCCGCCATATCGGCAAGGACGCTTGGTCGTCATGACCGGGCATTTGCGGGGGGCTAATCCGGGTTCTCCGAAGCTTCGTTTGAAGTAGCTTCTTTTTCGTAGGTATCACCAATTTCAATACTGGTGGAGGGATCCATTCTACCGGCGTCGAGAGTGGTGATAATGCCGTGATAGCTGAGGGCGGGAGCGTACCATCCTGAATAATAGTCAGAGCGCATAAACGAATGAGTGAGGCTGCTTCCCCCGTGAAGCGGTTGTGCTTAACTGGTTCAAACAGCGTCGCCCAAGCAAGCAGAGCATGATGTGCCGCATCTGAGCATAGCTCTTTCCCCAGAACAAGGACTGACCAAGCTTTCCCGTGATGAAGTTTGTGGCCCCATCTCTGCAGCACTGCTATGATCGCGCTTCGGACCGACCCCATGGCAATCTCAAGCCTCATCTCTCTTGAGTTGCTATCCATAGTTATGACGACCCATTGCATGGCAACCTTGTCAAGGAGGATCGCTCGTACGGTTGTGTAGTTCTCCAGAAAGCCCCAGTCGCCGGCATGTCCTTTCTCGAGATCGTCGTAGAATTTCCGAGACTCATTCGGCATTAAAAGATAAGTGTGCGATTGGCTGGCGTTGTCCGCGCAGCTCCAACAATTGAGCTTCACAGAATACCCCACCAAAGAACTCATAGTGTCCGCCGACACCCAGTCCGGCTCCGAATGGGCGAGATGTGGCATGTCCTCAACCAGCTGTTGTTGACAAGACCACAGCGATGCGTAGGAGGGTTCCTGAAGGACTTGTGTCAGTACCGTCATCGACACATTAGCTCTGTACCGGTTCAGAATCGCTGCGTTGACCGTGCCCAGGAATTTGGCTTCTGCATTGATGGCAGCACACAAGTCATGCTGACAAACCAGATAACCGGCTTGGCTTCGCGATTCCAAAATGTATGAAGATCTCGCTTGCTGCACTGGTAAGAACGAACATGGGCAATATGGGATGAAAGCCGTCGTATATGCGTTCTCTGACTCCTGCCAGAGGTTGTCGATGCCGACTGCATGGAGGAGATTTGCCAGTTCTGGTGATAACTCCTTCCCGAACTCATGAGCCCAGACACGTACGTGCCGCACGTTTGAGACAACTGACGAGAGTAAATGCTCCATGGTGTGCTCACGAGCCGGCCAGAAGTCCAGTACCATCCCATTTTCGGGGGCAGGATTAAACTTCCAGGATTCAGTCATTCGAAAGACTTGATTCCGAGAGTATACCTTTGTGTCGACTATCGACATCGACTGCCCATCTTTCCCATATCCTTGCAATTCCGGTAGAGCTGCCAGCCCCTGTACGAAGGTCTTAAGCACACCGTTATTGCGACTAAAGCCAATGGTCGGGAAAACTATATGAAAGCTATGCTTAAAGAGCGCGCCAGACTGTCGCGAGGCGGTTGTGATGACTGGGTTGAGGTTGACTTGCTCCAGTTCGATCCATCGCGCCAAGGCTAAGCGCTGCACAGTGGTGACGATAATGTCGAGTTTGTTGTCCTCCGCCCGCGTGGCTGTATAGTGCTCACAATCTAAGTATAAACAAACAGGAGAGTTCTCGGGTAGCAGTTCATAGAAGTTCCGCATGCTGGATCTCGCCGTCGCTCGAAAAAAGGTTTCGGGGTCCGGGAATCGCAGAAAGAACTTCCTTCCTAAGGTGTCGCGATCCAGTGCCACTGCAAACCCGCCTGAAGGTTCGCTGGCTCGCAT
>JBIPLT010000254.1:0-4476 GCA_044368255.1 Flavobacteriales bacterium | reverse complement strand
GCAATCAAATTGGACTGAAATGAGATTTTTTAGCCAAAGGAACCATTTTTATTTACTTTCCTTCGCTAATCCTCATTCGATAAAAGATAAAATAATAACGATGTTTTTTTCAAACTAACAATTGAAGGAACTAAGCCATAATCGCCCATCTCATTTTTGTGGATCTGGCTCTTGAATTCGTATTGCATTCTTCGGCAGATGGACGAATGGCTTCATCCGAAATCTCGCTATAAATTCCTTCTCGAAAATAGTGTTGAAACGATTTTTTAACTCTTCTGTCTTCACCCGAATGAAAGGAAAGTATGGCCACACGACCACCTTTTTTCAAAACCTTCGGCAACTTTTCAAGAAATTTATCTAATGAAGTAAATTCATCATTTACTTCTATACGTAAGGCCTGAAAACATCGTGCATTGGTTTTCTTTAGTTCTTCTTTTTTGGTTGCCTCGGGCAAAAAGAATAAAGCTTCTGCAATTATTTCTTGTAATTGTTTAGTGCTTTTTATTTCGATTCCATTTTTAATTTTTCCAATGATGGCCAATGAAATTTCTTTAGCAAAGGGCTCATCCGAATTTTCATTTAATATTCTTTCCAGTTTTTCTTGTGAAATGGTTTTTAAAAGTTCCGAAACAGGCTTACCTTTTTTGGGATTGAGTCTTAAATCTAAAGGTCCGTCTAATTTATACGAGAAACCTCTTTCGGGATTATCAATTTGCATGGATGAAACACCCAAATCTGCTAAAACAAAATTTAATAATCCAGATTCAAAAACAACTAAATCAATTTCTGAAAAATTCATTTTTTTTGCCACAAAAATATCTTCGTTATAACCCAGTGATTGCAATCGTGCTTTTGTTTTGGGCAATTCTATCGGGTCAACATCCAAGGAAAATAATTTACCGCCAGCAGATAATAATTTAAGAATTTCTAAACTATGACCGCCATAGCCCAAGGTAGCATCCACACCAATTTGACCTGTTTTTACGGTTAAAAATTTTAATATTTCATCTACACAAATGGAGCGATGCATTCCTGCGGGTGTTCGTCCTTGCTCAATTACTTTAGCAATATCATCCGCATAATTTTCGGGCTTAAGTTCTTTGTATTTATCCTTGAACGATTTTGGATGCGTTCCTTTGTATCTTTCTCTTCTTATTCGATCTGGTTTTTTATCTGTCATGGAAATTAAATTAGCATTCAAATTAAATCAATTAAACTTGATTATAATCACCTCTTCCGTTTTTACTTTTTAAAACAAGTCATGATTTATGTTTGATGAGGATTTTTAAAATCAACTATTCCCCATAACGTTTTAGTACTTTGCGTTGGTGGGCTTTTGAAACCGTAAACTGTCTGCCACTACCAACGTTTATTAATTGCTCAAAATTATCTATTCGCACGAATGAAAAACCCGCGTTACCGGATGCCCTTCTTTCTGCCTAAAGCGAAATTTTTATGTTGAATGGATTAGTTTGAATTTTGTTTATGGTCAAAAAGTAAACTTCCATCACCGTAGCTCAAAAACCTAAAATCATTTTCTAATGCATAATCGTAAATCATTTTCCAATCATCACCTACCACTGCTGCAACAAGCAAAAGGAGCGTAGAACTTGGCTGATGAAAATTTGTAATGAGAGCATTTGCAATTCTCAATTTATAGGAAGGAACAATAAGCAGTTGTGTTTTGCAAATAAGTTTTTCTATTTTATTTCTTTTCAACCAAGCCAACAAACAATTGAGCGAATCAGATGCTGTCAAACTTTGTTGAAGTTCGTAAGAATCCCATTGTTTAACTTCTAATTCGTCCATAGAAGCACTCATGCTTTGATTTGCCTTAACTCCCATCCAATAGAGCGTTTCAATAGTTCTCAACGAAGTTGTACCTATAGCAATGACATTTTTTTTTGTTTGCCCATTAGAAATTTGCTCTGCTATTTTCGCTATAGTTTCCTTCTCCACTTCTATCCATTCAAAGTGCATTTCGTGCCCTTCAAGAGTTTCACTTTTAACGGGTATAAAAGTTCCTGCACCAACATGAAGTGTTACATAATCAACAATTGCATTTTTAGCTTTTAGTTTTTCAAAAATTTCTTTTGTGAAGTGAAGTCCTGCTGTTGGAGCTGCAACAGATCCCTGCTGTGTGGCATAAACAGTTTGGTATCTTTTTACATCTATTCCTTCACTCTCTCGCTTTAAATAGGGAGGAATTGGCATTTCCCCCAATTGTTGTAATATTTCAGCGAATGAGAAACTAGTTGGTTGCCAACTAAACCTTATTGTAAACACATTACCGCTTTTTTTTAATATTTCAGCATCTAATGAAATTTCACTTGTTTTAATGCTTATTACTTTTTCTTTCCATCTTCCAACTCGACCAATCAAGCATTTCCATTCAACACATGTATTTTTCAGCATAGCAGCAGATGGTTCATGATTTTCTTCGCTTGGTTCCAAGCAGAAAATTTCAATTTTACCACCTTTGGAATTGCTAAAATGAAGACGTGCTTGAATGACCTTGGTGTTATTGAAAACTAATAGGGATTTTTCATTAATGTATTTGTCAAGGTTTCTGTAAATATCTTCCGAAATTCTCTCGTTATTATAAACTAACAACTTACTTAAATCCCTTTCAGCTAAGGGATATTTTGCAATTTTGTTTTCAGGCAAATCGTATGTGAAATTTTTTATTTCAAATTGCTGTGCTTGTAATTTATTACTCAACTCCATCTAGTATAAATTTTTGGTGTGCAGTTTGTTTGTTTGTAATGCTCCCCAATATTAGGGCAGGATTTTGACTAAAGTTAAGGTGTATTTTCATGCAACATTCTATTGGTTAAAAAATAGTTCTCTGGGTGTTTTGTAATTGTGCGTTTGATGCGGAGTTTCATAGTTGTAAAAACTAATGTGGTGATGTTAGCTGCCCAAACGTAATTGGTCAATCTATCCGTAGGCCTCTGAGTAGATAGGTCTACTTCTAATGCGTTTGATCCGCTTTACTGGTGTTTTTCATGGCAGGTAATTTAAACATTATTCATACTTAAATTTTTGTCCTAAAGTTTGGGAGCAATACAACAATAATTAAAGTGCTCATGACATTTTTACAAGAATATTTATCTGTAGTTTAACTTAATTGTAATCATTACATTAAATTATTTTTAAATTTTATCTTCAAATTATGAATTGACTATGAATTTTTCCCATTAGTTTTACAACGTTATGTTGTATAAACTCAATTTCTAAGTATGTTCTATAAAATCCTACAAAAAACTACTTATATATCTTTTCTATTCCTAACCTCAATTCAGCTCAATGCTCAATATGACCATTGGGAAACAATTGTTTATGACAACAGCAATTGGAGTTATATCGTTCCTGGAGCTTCTACTCCAGCGAATTGGATAGATCCTTCATTTGATGCGTCAAGTTGGAATGTTGGGGCTGGTGGTTTTGGCTTTGGTGATGGTGATGATAACACCGTGACACCAACTTCTTCGCTTTCAGTTTATCACCGTATTAGTTTTAATGTGCTAGATCTTTCATTGATTACTAAGCTAATCCTCAATATGGATTACGACGATGGATTTGTTGCTTATTTGAATGGAGTTGAAATTGCACGCATCGGTATATCAGGAACGGGTCAACCTTTATATAATCAACTTGCTTCAATTTCGCATGAAGCAGTGCTTTATACAGGTGGTTATCCTGATCAATTCATCTTTGGTCAAACAGATTTGCAAAGCATGCTAGTCAACGGAAGTAATGTGCTTTGCATTGAAACACACAACCAAGCTGCAAACTCCTCTGATTTAACTTCTAGAGCATTTTTGTCTGTTGGTATTTCAAATAGTACGATTAATTATGGACCAACACCTTCTTGGTTTGTTCCGCCAATTGAACTGACTAGTTCAAATTTACCAATCGTTTTAATATCAACAAATGGTGTTACGATTCCTGACGAACCTAAAATAGATGGTTTTATGGGGATTATCAATAATGGTCCTGGTGTTACAAATTATGTTTCTGATCCAACAAATGAGTTTTATGGTCAAATTGCTATTGAAAGAAGAGGTTCTTCTTCAAATGGTTTCCCAATGAAATCATATGGCTTAGAAACAAGAGGCCCCGATACAAACATTAATTATAATGCTTCTATATTTGATTGGCCCTCGGATAACGATTGGATTTTATACGCACCTTATACTGATAAATCGTTTATTCGAAATGTTTTAACCTATAAAATTGGAAACGAGTTAGGCAGGTGGGCTCCGCGAACACAACTTTGTGAAGTTATTTTAAACGGTGAATATATTGGTGTTTATGTTTTCATGGAACGCATAAAAGTAAATCCCGGACGAGTAAACATTGATCCACTAGAGTTTGCAGACACCCTGAACAATGAACTAAGTGGTGGGTATATTTTCAAAATTGACAAAACGACAGCAGGTGGAATAATACAATGGAATTCACCTTATACGA
>JBIPLT010000253.1:0-4498 GCA_044368255.1 Flavobacteriales bacterium | reverse complement strand
CCAAAATTCCATACACTATTGTATTCCCAATATGGCGTATAAAATTGCACGGGTGAATTGATACAAAAAGTATCCCAAATAAAAGTAGCATCAGGATTTATATCCAATGGTAAATTATTTACAATATGAATTGTGTCAAACTGCTGTAATGAGTTTCCACATCCGTTTACTAAAGTTAGTGTTGGATAATAAACACCTGTTGTATTATAAATATGCGAATATTCACTATTAGGTAAAGAACCATCGTCATATTGAATATAAAAAGTCTCGTAGTCATTCGGGATATAAAAAGAAACAGGATCACCAGGACAAATACTATCTTCGTTTATGCCGAAATAAAAATTATTATTTGTAGCAAGTGGATAATTTGTACCAACAGAAATATTAGCTGTTGCAGTTGAAAGGCCACATGTAGGGAAATCTGCAGATACAGTTACAGTATAAGTTCCAACACTTGGATATCTGTGTTGATTACTCATCCATTGCGTATTATTAAAAACTGTTCCATCACCCCAATCCCAAGAAACGTTGTTAAGATTAATACCATTCCAAATCGAAGCGTAAACTAAATCTCCAGGGCAAACTGTATTGTCGTTAACAGTAAGTGGATTTTGAAGACCTTCTACATTGATCATTTGATTATAGGTTCCTAAATAATTCCATGATACATCATAAGCATCCACGTAAACAAAATATTGGCCTGGTTGTGAATAGTTATGAGATACGTTTTGTGCAATCGAAGTGGTTTGATAAAATCCTCCGTCACCCATATACCAATAAAAATTCACTCCAGAGGATGAATTATTAGTAAGGATTAAACTCGCATTCGGAAAACAAAAGGTATTTTGATTTGCCGTAAATGAAATTTGAGCTTGGGATGAAATAGATGATAATACTAAAAAAGTAATAATTAATTTTCGTTTCATAATGAATAAATTTCTAAGGCAAAATTATATAAATTAATAATATACCTAACGGGAAATTACTAATATTTACTTATTAAAAAAGCGAATAAATATTAAAAGAACATGAAATAAATTAACTGATATCTTGCCCATTTTACAATTAGTATAATTGCTAACACTTTTAACGGATCAACTCTAAAAAAACCCAGTGTCAGTGTAAGCGGATCACCTATAAATGGAATCCAGGATAAAGCTGCAGCCCAAACTCCGTATTTATCGAGATAATTTTTCATGTGATGAACTCGTTCTTTTTTTATTCGAAACCATTTCTCTAAATGATGAAAATCGACAAGATATCCCATAAAATAGGTAAATAGACTTCCACAAAAGTTGCCAAAAGTGGCAGTAACTATTGTTAATAAAGGATCTCCACCAGAATATAGCACTGCTAAAAAAATAGCTTCCGAGGCAAAAGGAATGATGGTAGCCGATAAAAGACAACCTAAAAAAAGACCCAAATATGTTGCTTCCCATTCCATTTGGCAAACATAATGACAAATAAGCTTAGGCTTAAATTAAAATAATAAAGTTAAATTTGACCCCATGAAAAAATTGCTGATAAAAATTGCCATTTTACCCGTTAAATTTTATCAGTATACCATTTCACCTTTAACTGGGCCAACATGTAGATATACGCCTACTTGTTCTCAATATACTATCGAAGCCATAAGAGAATGGGGAATATTTCGAGGCTGGTGGATGGGAATGCGTAGAATTGCTAGTTGTCATCCTTGGGGAAAACATGGTCATGATCCAGTACCAAAAAGAACAGAAAAAAGAATTAAAATATGAACATACGTCCAAGAAGAAACAGAGCAACTGAAACCATAAGAAACATGGTTAGCGAAACGGTTGTGAAATCAGAAAATTTGGTTTATCCCTTATTTTTAACTGATGGTAAAAATAAAAAATCAGAGGTAAAATCATTACCCGGAAATTTTAGATGGAGCACGGATAAAGTTTTAGGAGAAATAGAATCTTGTTTAAAGTTAGGAATTCATTCTTTTATTCTATTTCCATCTATAGAAGAAAATCTAAAAGATAAAATGGCTACGCATAGTTATTCATCCAAAAATTATTATTTAAAAACGATTCGTGAGATTAAGAAAAGATTTCCGGAAACTTGTTTGATTTCAGATGTGGCTATGGATCCCTATAGCAGTGATGGGCATGATGGAGTTTATAAAAACGGAAAAATTTTAAATGATGAAACGCTTCCGGTATTGGGAAAAATGGCTATTGCACAAGCCGAAGCTGGAATTGATTTAATTGGCCCCAGTGACATGATGGATGGGCGTGTGGGTTTTATTCGTGAAGCATTAGATGCAACAGGATTTACGGAAACCGGAATCATGAGTTATACGGCAAAATATGCCAGTGCATTTTATGGTCCTTTTAGAGATGCTTTAGCAAGTGCTCCTAAAAAAGGCGATAAAAAAACGTATCAGATGAATCCTGCCAATAAATTAGAAGCATTGCGCGAAGCGATGCTGGATGAATCTGAAGGTGCAGATTTTCTCATGGTGAAACCTGCTTTACACTATTTGGATGTGATTCATTCTTTGAAAGAAAATACCACTTTACCTATTGCCGCCTATCATGTGAGTGGAGAATGTGCCATGTTGATTGCCGCTTGTCAAAACGGTTGGTTAGATTATAAAAAAGCAATGCCCGAAACTATTTTAAGTATCAAACGCGCAGGTGCCGATGTCATCATTTCTTATTTCGCAAAAGATTTTGCCACTCATTTAAAAAACTCAAAATAAATATGTCAAGAATATTTCCGCAACCAGAGAAAGGAACTTATCCATCTTATTACGATAAATATTTTGAATTAATACATCCAGAAAAAAATATTTTAACTCATCTGAATGAAGATGCTGATTATTTTCAGCAAATCATCACACAATTTCCAGCCGAAAGTTTTGGTTTTGCATATGCAGAAAACAAATGGACGGTTGCACAAGTGCTGCAACATATTATCGATACTGAAAGAATTTTAGCTTTTCGTGCGTTGAGTATTGCCAGAGGTGAAAAAGCTTCTTTACCCGGATTTGATGAGAATGAATACAATAAAAATGTAATGATGGATCACAAAGATTTTCATTTGTTAGCCATTGAATTCTTCATGGTTCGTCAAGCAAGTATTAGTTTGTTTTTAGGATTAAGTGAAGAAGAATTAAAAAGAACAGGATTAGCAAACAATAATCAAGTTTCTGTGATTGCATTATCACATATGATTGTTGCACATGCCCGTCATCACTTTAAAGTTTTAAAAGAAAGATACGCTTAATTATTGATGTCTTTTCGGATACCCCAATAGAATACTGGTGAGAATAGGTAAAATAAAAACTCCCACTGTTATGAGTGATAATATCACGTCAGAATTTTCTCCATCTACCACTTCATTCATTGCATTTCCAGGATAGAAATATTCAAAAATAGAAATGGTGAGTTTTACACCTAGAATTCCAATAACCAAGAAAGCTGATTTCTCTAAAAAAGGAAATTTCTCCATTAATTTAACGAAAGCCTGAGCCACAAACCTCATCGCTAATATACCAATAAAAACACCTATCCAAACCAGATATAAACCTTGAGGCTGTTCGTAGTTTTCTACATAAGCAACAGCAGCAAAAACATTATCCAAAGAAAAAGCCAAATCCATAATCTCCACCATAATTACAGTGGCCCAAAACGGACCTAATTTTCCAAAAGTATATTGATATAATTTGCTTCGTTTCTTTTGTAACAAATCATCATCTTTTTTGGGAGTAGCTTTCTTAACAAAATAGGAAATGGCTAAATACAAAAGATACATTCCTCCTAATGGCTTAAGCCACCAGATATGAATTAAATAAGTAGCAAATAATAAACATAAACCTCTAAAAACATAAGCGCCAATAATTCCATACTTCAATGCTTTTCTTCGCTGTGCCTCTGGTAAATCCATCACCATCGTTGCAAGCACTGCAGCATTATCTACCGAAAGTAAACTTTCAATTAAAATTAAATTTAAAATAATTAAAAATGCAGCTTGAAGATCGGAACCGAAAATTGAATGTAGGATTTCCATTTTTTGTAATAAGCAACAAAGTTAGTTTTATTTTGAAATGAGAAATTGAAGGTTGAAAATAATTATACTGGTTCCACTTCGGCCAATCCACTGATTAAATATACATCACTAGTAACATCCGCTATACATCGAAAACGGGTTCTTTGCTTTTCTCCTTTGATATAAATTCGATTGTTGAATTTGAAACGAGTTCCACCTAGAATCTCTTTTAGAAATGGCAATTTCACCTCGTTAAATTTTTTTAATGCAGCCATTAATTTATCATCCACGCAACTACTCGCCGCAGGATTGAAAATATAGGATTTAACAGCTATTTCTAAATCAGCTGGAAAAATTCCTTTTTCGATTAAAGGGGTAAGTAATATTTTATATTGCTCTTTCCATTCTTTTCCATGAGGAGAAATTTTATCACGAAATTTAATCCAAGCTAAAAGATGAGCAAATTCATGAATGGTGG
>JBIPLT010000252.1:0-4528 GCA_044368255.1 Flavobacteriales bacterium | reverse complement strand
AGTAGATTTTGAAGACATTCATTTAAAAAACATGACGGTGAATCTAGCCAATTTTCACCAAAAGGCCGACACTACTTATTTTGATATGGATGAGTTTGGATTTACAGATAAAAGTGGATTTAAACTTAGCAAGCTTTCGGCTAAAGTGCATATCAGTGATAAAAAATTAGAGTTGATGAACTTCAATTTGATTACGGAGTATTCCAATTTAGTGGCTGATCAATTGACTTTTGAATATGATTCATTTGATGATTTCGATGATTTTGTGACTAAAGTGAGAATGAAATCTAACATTTATCCATCCGTGCTTCATCTTTCTGACTTAGCTTATTTTGTTCCTGAACTCGAAGGGGTATATCAACCGATACAACTGAAAGGAAAAATAAAAGGAAAAGTGAGTGATTTAAAAATTAAAGATTTGGAGTTAAAAATTAGTGATAGTGTATATTTCAAAGGAGATATTTTCATTGAGGGATTGCCCGATATGGAAAACGCTCTTATTGCCATTCAGATTGACGAATTGATGGCCAACCGTTCAGAATTAATTTTAGTGGAGTTGCCACCTTATGATGGAACTAAATTTTTTGATCTTCCAAAAGAAATGGATCATATGGGTCAAATTAAAGGGAAAGGAAGTTTTTTAGGAACGATTAATGATTTTGTGGCTTATGCAGAATTGAAAACAGATATTGGAACAGTGAAAACGGATATTCATTTTGTGAAGGATTTCGAAACAAATAAAATTTATTACAAAGGTGATTTGTTGACTTCCAATTTTAATATGGGAACCTATTTTGAGGAACCAAGTTTGGGAATTATCACAGCAAATTTGGATATTGATGCGGTTGGTTTTGATTTAGAAAATTTGAAGGCAACTGTGAAAGGTTCCATAAAAGAAATTGGACTTTCTGATTATGTTTATCATGATATTATCATTGATGGAAAATTTGCAAAAGATTTTTATGATGGATTAATTAAATTGGATGACCCCAATATTGAATTAGAATATAATGGTTATGTAAATTTTGGTCGTAATCCGGTTTATGACTTTAAGGCAAGTATAAAAAATGCGGCCATAACAAAAATTAATTTAGCTGAATTAACAGGTTTAGATTTTTTCAATCGTGAAAACAATACCTTGTTATGCGCAACCATTGTGGCAAAAGCAGAGGGCGCAGATTTAGATAATTTTAGAGGGAAAGTAAATATTTTTGATTTGAGTATTTATGAGGATGGAGTTGATTACGAATTGCAATATGTAAAAATGACTGCAAGAAATGTCAGAAATTCAACTGATAAAATGTTTGAGTTAGCTTCACCGCAATTTCTTTTAGCTGTAACGGGTGATTATACTTTTGATAACGTGTCTACCCATTTTAATAATTTGGTGGCCACTATTGCCCCTACTTATGTGAAAAGAATTGAATTTAAAAAACCAGTTACCGAAAGTTTTAAGTTCAATGCAGATTTAATTGATGTTTCTCTATATACTAAACTATTTATGCCCAATTTAGAAATTGCCAAACGAACAAGTTTGTTGGGTAATTATAGTTCGGTAAAAAATTATTTTGATTTTGAATTTTATTCAAATCGAATTTTATATGATGGAAATTTGGTAGAAAAAATTTCAATTGAAGCAGATAAATCAATGGAGACTGCTGAGAAAATTGATATGACATTAGGTATAGCCAATTTTGGTTTATCAGGGGAAGATAGTACTTATCAAAATATTAAATTACATTCCATTATCAATAAAGAATTTATTCAGTCGGATTTATCTTGGAAAAACTCCAATGGAGAAACAGATGGTAATATAGTTTTGGATGCTGATATTATTAATCCAGTAAAGTTAAATTTAACCATGAAACCTTCCTTTGCTTCATTGAATGGTGATAAATGGAGCATGAACCGAACAAGAACTATTTTGATAGATTCTGTGGATATAAATATTGTTAATGAAATTGAATTTTTCAATGGTAAACAGAAGGTGGGAGTTCAAGGAGTAATTGCCAATAATATAAAAGATAAATTGAATTTCAATATTGAAAATTTGCGTATGGATAATTTCTCCTACATGAATGAAGATAGCACTCGTGTAGACTTTTTTGGAGAGATAAATGGAACAGGCTTTGTAAAAAATATTTATAAATCATTAATTCTTGATTCGGATATAAAAATTGATTCATTGGGCGTGAACAAAGAATTGATTGGTGATTTAACTTTGAACAATAAATTGAAGAATGATACCCTTCAAGATAAATTATTTGGCAAAAAAGAATTTAAAGGTCCAAGGATTCATTCGGTTGGAAGTTTAGTCAGGAAAAATGTGCCAGCGCTTGGGATAAGGGGAGATTATTATTTTGAAAGTAAAAAGGGGGATAATTTAGATTATGTTTTGAATTTCACCGAAACCAACTTAGTATTTTTAAATGCCTTCTTACCTTCTGATATTAGCAATTTCAATGCCCTTGCCACAGGAAGAATAAATGTGAACGGACGGCCAGAGAAAATGGATTTGAATGGTGCTTTGAATTTTACCAATGGCGCCATCAAAGTAGGAATGCTCAATACGAATTATTTCTTCGGTGGAAAAGTGAATATTGATAAGGATATGATTTATTTTGACCGAATGCCTATTGAGGATGTAAGAGGTAATAAAGCTTCTGCTAATGGAACTTTAATTCATCATTATTTCGAAAACTGGAACTATGACTTTACACTTGATTTTGAAAAATTACTTTGTTTAAATACCAACGAGGAACAAAATAGTTTGTATTATGGAAAAGCCTATGCTTCGGGAGATTTAGAAGTAGAAGGTTATGGCGATAAGATTAATATTGATGTGAGAGCTAAATCAGAAAAAGGAACTAAAGTAGTATTGCCACTCTATGGCGCTAGTGAAGTTTCCTTGAGTGATTTTGTGACTTTCATAACCGAAGATACCACTCAAACAGAAGAAAAAAGCGTGAGCCTTGATGGTATTACCATGAATTTTGATTTGGATGTTACCGATGAAGCCGAGGTTAAAATTGTTTTTAATAAAACAGCCGGTGATGAAATGATTGGTAAAGGAGTGGGTCATATCAACATGGTGATTGACCCTTTAGGTGAATTTAAAATGTACGGTCAGTATTCGGTGGTGGATGCATTTTACCGATTTACTTTGTTAGATGTTATCAATAAGAATTTTGCCGTTAGAAAGGGTGGAACGATCAATTGGTATGGCGATCCATATAACGCCGATTTAAATTTGCAAGCAGTTTACAAAGTAAAAACTTCATTGTTTGATATTATGCCTCCTGATATTGCTGATGATTATCGCAAAGCAGCAGAGGTGAATTGTATCATGAATTTTAAAAATAGTTTGTATGCTCCAGATATTTCATTCGATATTGAAGTTCCCAAGGCAGATGAAAATGCACGAAGTATGATTAATTCCATTCGTTCTACTGATCAAGAATTAAGTAAACAATTTTTCGCATTATTGGTAATGAATAAGTTTATGCCGTTGGGTGGTTCTTCCACTAGAGAGCATACCAGTGCAAATGCATTTTCTACACCAAGTGAATTATTGTCTTCTCAGTTGAGTAATTGGCTTTCACAAATTTCGGATGAATTTGATATTGGGGTAAATTATCGTCCTGGAACTAATATCACCGGTGAACAAGTAGAATTAGCATTCTCCACTCAATTTTTTGATGATAAAGTTACCGTGAGTACAAATGTGGGGGTAAGTCAAGGAACCAGTGTAAATCCAAATAACCAATTGATAGGCGACTTTAATGTGGAAGTTAAATTGGATGAAGATGGAAATATGCGTGTGCGTGGATTTAATGAATCTAATCAATTTGATATTGCCAACGTAACACAAGCGCCATTTACGCAAGGTGTAGGGGTGTTTTATACCGAGGAATTTGATAAATTGAACGAAACAAAAACGTGGTTATTTGTAAAAGGAATTTTCAACAAAGAAATGCGCGAAGAAAGAAGACGAAGAAAAGCGATTAAACAAGAGAAAATAAAAGAAGGTGAGATCGATAAAGAATTAGATAAATTGAATGATGATAATAATATCGAATTTGAATAATTTTATTCGAAGATTTTATAATGTAAGAATTTTGAAGTAAAGGAAAATGCAATAAATTAATCAGCATCCTTCGATACGAAGCTCTAAGAATCGCTTCTACTCAGGATGACATAACTAAAATATTTAAGTGGTCACCCTGAGTAGTTTCGTTTCTTAACGAAACGTATCGAAGGTCACCAAATAACCAAATAACCAAATAACCAAATAACCAAATAACCAAATAACCAAATCAAAAAATGAATAAATCTCTCCTCACTTCATACTTTCTTCGCTCTGGAAAAATAGAAGGATATAGTTATTTGCTATTGTTATTGGTAGCCATGCCGCTTAAATATATTTGGGATATTCCAGAATGGGTAAAAATTATTGGAATGGTTCACGGAGTTTTATTTGTGATTTTTATAGTGATTATTTTTTTAATGATTCAAAAAAAGGTTTTTA
>JBIPLT010000403.1:0-4581 GCA_044368255.1 Flavobacteriales bacterium | reverse complement strand
CCAAACTAGGTAACGCTGAAGCACCATAGTTCATATCAGCGTTGGATGCGGCTACCGTCAATGCCTTGGGCGTCACAGCCAACAAGCCGTTTTGGTAAACAATACTATAGTTATTAGCCAACCCTGTTCCGGTCGCTAGGCTCGGTGTAATCGCATAAGCCGAACCCGCAACCGAGGCTGCCGCCGGTGCGCCGTTGCTTGTCAGTGTGACAGCCGTCACCGCATCACCGTTCACTAGGCCACTGACACTATAGCCAGTGTTGCTCTGCACAACCCCATCCGTATACGATAAACCCGCCCGCGTGGTGGTGGCGCCATACACTTTGGTGTCATTCGTAGCGCTCACCGTTAACGTGGCGGGCGTCACGTTTAACAGACCATCGACATACACGATGCTGTAATTACTCGCAATACTAGGGCTACCAACCGCACTGCTTGGTGTAATTAGGTATTTGCCTTCGGCACCAGACCCGCCAGCCACTGCTGCAGTCGTGAGTGCTCCACTCGAAGTCAAGGTCAAGTTATAAATGGCATCGCCGTTGACTAAGCCTGATGTTGTGAAGCCTGTTGCGCTCGAAACAGTACTACCCGAGTAATTCAGGGAATTCGTTGTCGTCGTCGTGCCATAGACTTTTGAATCTGCTGCAGCGGTAATCGTTAAGATCGCCTGAGCAACCGTTAGGGAACCAGCAGCATAGGTAATCGAATAATTATTGAGCCCCACACCCTGTGCGTTACTGATATTGATTGCGTACGGTCCAGCGCCAATCGTGGCAGCAGCCACTGCACCGGCGGAACTTAAGGACACGCTCGAGATGCTATCCGCACCAAGCAATCCAGAGTATGTAAAGCTCGAGGCACCACCAGTGGCTGAGGTACCCACATAAGACACTGCATTAGTCGTGGTGGTGGTTGTGCCGTAGACCTTGCCATCATTATTGGCCGTAATCGTCAACTCTGCGGGCGTAACGGTCAATACACCCGGCGTAAACACGGCAGTCAAATAATTAGGTGTCACAGCAACATTATTTGAATTTTTGACGCTGACAATATAGTTACCGTAATAACCAGCGCTACTGGTCAATCCCGTTGCATATGTTCCGACCGCACTATATTGGGTACGCGTAGTGTTGACGACGAACGTTGAAATCTGGCCGCCGTTTATGGCGTCAACGCCTGTCCAGGTGCTACCTGTCGTATTCGTGAGGCTTGACAGCGAATAAACGTTATACCCACCACTGCCATCCTGCGTTGAGTATTTCGCTGAAGCAACGTTTATAGACGGAGTTGCCGCGCCGTATATAACGCTGTCATTGGCCGCAAGTGTGATTAGAAGCTGTTGCGCTGGGATAACAGTAAACAAGGAACTCGTTGAACCTGTATACGCAGGGCTCATAACATAATTAGTCGAGCTACCCCCCGAGGCTGTTACCGCATAGGCACCTGCACTGACTGGACTGCCACCCGCAATACTTACTGTTGGTGATGCGATATTTGACGTAGCGGCCGTGTCACCATTTTTGAAACCTGTATAAGCAAAAACAAAGGTCGGATCCACATCGCCGATGACCTTCGCTGCATTTTGCAACGTAGCAGTCAGCGTCGCTTTATTGATGGTCAAGGTGCCCGCGACGTAGGTCATGGCATAGTTACGCGCCACGCCGCCGGTAGCAATAATGTTATCGGCATGGACTCCTGCATTCGTTGCCGAGGCGGATACGGTGACCCCAGTCAATAGAGTTGCCGAATTCATTTGCTCGCCCGCATTGACCCAACCTACAGTTGTGTATGCATACACCGGACTACTATCGCCATACGTCATCGTGGCAGCAGAGGCACTGACCGTTAAAGCTGCAGGCGTAATGTTGCCAAAAGCTGAGGTCGTTGTATTCATCACGTAGTTATTGGTATTCGTGTTACCCACTGCATTAATGCTGAGGCCAACAATGGAGACGGGGATGCTGTTTCCAACATTGGTATCTGCAAAGGTCGCAGAGGTATACGCGCCCGTCACATTGTCAGAACCCTTCAGACCTGCAACAGACAACCCAACCGTTGCCGCGCTAGTGCCATCGTAGACCTTGTTATTACCAGAGGCGGTAATCGTGAGTGACGCAGGTGTGATCGTTGCCTGTGTGGAGACAGATGAAACACCCCCTAACGTATAGTTACCCTGTTGTGCACCACTCAGTGCTAAGCCAGCCACGGTAACAGCCTTAGACGTGACTGTTGGATTAGCTCCCGCAGTAAACGCAACATCAGCGCTGGCGAACGTTGCACCCGTGTAGGTAACGGCCACAGCATCACCCGCAATAGCATTGTTGGTCAGAGTAGCTGTCGCTGCATCTGTTGCATCGTAGACTTTATTGAGTGCCGAAGCTGCCACCACGAGCGTTGCTGGATTGATCGTCGCAGTTGTTGTGGTCGAGAGATTGCTTAAGACATAATTCGAAGCAGCGGTTCCAGTTAAATTAATGCCTGTCACTGCAACAGCTTGTGCAGTCACTGTTGACGTATTTACTTGATAAGCAACGTTCTGACTCGCAAAATTTGCTGTGGTGTGACCAACGACAACATTCGATAGGTCGTTGGTAATAATCCCTGTCGGCGCCAACGTCACAGCCGCATTCGTCGTGCCATCATAGGTTTTACTTTGAGCCAAGGCGCTGACCGACACCAAAGCTGGCGTCACGCTCATCACACCATTTACGTAGTCAATTACATAATTGCTAATGCCGGCGCCTGTCGCAGAACTAGGGGCGATCGCATAAGGTCCGCCCAATACCGTTGCACCGACCACACCACCTTGACTGGTTAGCGTCACTCTAGCGACAGAATCACCTGCCAACAACCCAATAACTGCAAAACGCGATGGGTCATTCGAGGACACCGCCGCCGAGGCTCCGCTTGCAGAGTAAGTCAACGCTGCTGCCGTAGTCGTGGTTCCATACACCTTCGTGTCGTCAGCGGCGGTAATTGTCAAGCCAATTTTGGTGATATCAGCTAGTGTTGTTACCGCATTGACACCATTCAGTGTGTAGTTACCTGCCGCATCCCCCCCAAGATTCAATCCAGATACTGTTACTGTCTTGCCGTTTGCCGCATTCGCATCCGAAAAGCTTGCCGCAACATAAGCCAGCGTCACGGCATCACCGCTAATCGCGTTATTTGATAATGTCACAGCTGCGGCAGTGTCACGATCGTAGACCTTATTCGTCGCTGCAGCCGTCACGACTAACGTGGCGGGACGAATGACTGCTGTGGTGCTCGCCGCGGTATTAAACGTGTAGTTACCCGCCGCGGTGCCACTGATGCTGATGCCCTCTACACTGACGGGTTTAGCAACTGGGCCACCTGCTCCATAGCTCACATGTGGGTCACTGAAGAATGCCGTGCCATAGGAAGGCGTCAAGCTATCTCCAAGCTGCAAACCACTCACTGACAACGTGGCTGCACCGCTCGAGTTTCCGTTATAGACTTTATCCACCCCTGTGGCACTGATAGTGAGCGTTGCAGGAGTGATATCGGCGCTTGTCACTACACTGGTATTCGCCGTGTAATTTGCAGACAAGTACGTTGTGCCGTTGAGTGTTTTGTCGCTGATCGTGATGCCGCTCACAAAAACTTCAGTCGCACTCCCTACATTTGCATTTGCAAATGTCGCCGAGATGTAGGCAGTGGTCAGACTATCATCATTTTTGAGACCACTCACCGTCAACGTCGCCGAACCCGCTAGGCTAGCGTTATAAATCTTATTAGTGCCAGTGGCAGTAATCGACAGCACTGCGGGGGTTACGCTTAACGCGCCATTGACATACGAAATAGTGTAGTTTTCAAAACCAGTTCCACTCGCTGCGCTTGGCGCGATTACGTACGCGCCTCCATTCACAGCGTTCACAGCGGCACGCGACAGGCCACCGACGCTAGATAACGTTACCTCTGCAATCGTATCGCTACCGATCAAACCAGTCACTCGGTAGCCAGTCGTCACGGAAGACTGTGATGTTGTATTGTTTACGTCAGCAACATATGCAACACCGCCCAGTGTTGAAACCTCGCCATACACTTTGCTATCATTTTCAGCGGTGATGGTTAGCGCAGCCTTGCGGATATCAGCACTCGCGTTAGCCGTCGTATTAAACAAATAGTTCTTCGCCGCAGCGCCTGACAGCGTAATCCCCGATACCGTTACTAACAAACCGTCACCCGCGTTCGAGCTCGCGAACGTTGCAGTTCCAGAACCCAGCGAGAGTTTTGATGAACCAGACGCAAGATCAGCCAAGGCAATCGTGTCTGTTGTTGATACAGTCACCGTCGCATTCACCAGGCCATCGTAGGTCTTATTAGTCGCTGCAGCGATAATCGATATGGGTAATGGATTAATGGTGCCGGTCGCACTGGGTTGGGTTAACACATAGTTCGCAGCACTTGTACCCGTCAGCGCTAGTCCTGACAGCGCCACAGCCTGCGAAGTGACCGCCGTCCCGTTATAAACAACGTCTGCACCAGCAAAGGCTGCCGAGACGGCGCTAGCGTTCAAAGCAAGCTTCGTGCTGTTACTTGCATCCGCGCTGACCACGC
>JBIPLT010000055.1:0-14225 GCA_044368255.1 Flavobacteriales bacterium | reverse complement strand
TGGAGTGTTAGGTGAAGTTAGGGACTTGATTTGTAAGCGAACCGAAACTACAATCTCAACTGAGACATTAGGAGAAGAAGTAAGGGGAATTCTTGAAAGTAATAAAAAATTCAAGGAAGTAGAATGGTTATTGTCTTTAGAAAATATGACAAATTATGATCTTACTTTAATTCTTGATTTAGCTATAGAACATTTAGAAGGTGCTGAGGAAGTAGATATAGATAAACTCATTAAAGAAGTATTTTCCGAAATCCATGACAGAATAAAGTACAAAAGAAAAATCAAAGAGAATAATTCTGAATTATTCAAAAGTGACGTGGTAAAGTTTTCGGAAGAAATGTTTTCATTTTTAAACTTTGTAAAATTATCAGAACATGCAATGGATGTATTATTGGGAGGGTATCAAGATTCAATTAAAAAAGAATTTAGACCTAAAATGGGAATACTCATTCACCCGGACAAAATTGAAACTGAGCAATTGTTTTATAATGACTCCGAGTTCGAACAAATTGAAACATTATCCAATGCATTGGAAGAAGACAACTACAAAAATTTGATGACCCGATTAAAGGATAATGGAATGAAACAAGGATTCACCGTGCTTTTGTATGGGTATCCAGGAACAGGTAAAACATCCTCAGTTAAGCAAGTTGCAAAAGCAACAGGAAGATCCATTTTTATGGTTGAAATTCAAAAAATTCAGTCGAAGTGGGTTGGCGAAAGTGAAAAGAACCTTGCCAAGGTGTTTGAAGAATATAAACAAGCAAGACGTCATTTTGATAAAGCTCCAATTTTACTTTTTAATGAGGCAGACGCTATATTAGGTAAGAGAATGTCAGTAAACTCTAGTGTCGATAAGTCATTTAATACCCTTCAGAACATATTACTTCAGGAACTTGAAGAGTTTGAGGGGATTTTCATGGCAACTACCAATTTAGCAGACCAACTAGATTCAGCGTTTGACCGCCGACTTCTCTATAAAATTGATTTTAAGAAACCAGAGGAGACTGTTAGAAAAAAGATTCTTTCCAATGTTTTTAAAGATGTTTCATCTAAAACCATAGACACTTTAACTGAACAGTTTTCTTTAACTGGTGGACAAATAGCAAACATAAAAAAGAAGTTACTTGTAAAATCTGTATTAGATGTAAACTTAGATCAAGAATTATATTTGTCGACTCTTTGTAATGAGGAATTCATTTTAAGTAAATCAGGTAGATCAACAATTGGTTTTATTCATTCTTAAAATTTAAATTTATGTTATACATTTTATTGGCATTAGGAGTTATTAATTTGGTATTAGTTTTTTTTGTTTTTAGTAAGAAGTCAAATGAATCTGATCCCAAAATTGAAGTGTTACTATCAAATCAATCAAGAATAGAAGGGAGTATTAAACAAGAGTTCCAAACAAACTCCACTTTGATATCAAATATTGAAAAAGAAATTAGAACTCAAGTTGAGCAGAAATTTACTCAACAATCTCAATCTATTAAAGATGAATTTAGAAGTTTCAGCAATTTTCTAAATACCAAATTTACTGATATCACCCAATTACAAAAGGATAGATATGATGAGATAGAAAAGCGTCAAAATGAGTTAATTAAATCTACAGATAAGCATTTAACCGAAATGAAAGAAACTGTAGAAGAAAAACTCCAAAAGACATTAAACGAAAGAATATCTCAATCGTTTCAACTTGTAACAACTCAATTAGAATCAGTTCAAAAAGGGCTTGGTGATATGCAAACACTTGCACAAGATGTAGGTGGATTGAAGAAAGTATTGAGTAATGTCAAAATGAGAGGTGGATTTGGAGAGGTTCAATTATCATTATTACTTGAACAAATACTAGCTCCCGAACAATATGAGGCTAATGTAAAAACTAAGAAAGGAAGTAATGATTTAGTGGAATTTGCAGTAAAACTACCTGGTAAGGATGAGGAAGGTAGTGTTGTATATCTTCCAATCGATGCTAAGTTCCCTAAAGATGCCTATGAATTCTTACAAGAGGCATACGAAACGGGTGATCCTGATAAATTCCAAGTAGCTCAAAAAAACCTTGAAACAACCATTAAAAAGATGGCTAAAGATATCAGGGACAAATACATTGACCCACCCAATACTACTGACTTTGGAATTATGTTTTTACCATTCGAAGGGATTTATGCTGAGGTGGTCAAAAAAGCAAGTCTATTAGAAGAACTACAACGAGACTATAAGGTTATTGTTACAGGTCCAACTACACTAGCAGCTATCTTAAACAGTCTTCAAATGGGATTCAGAACATTAACAATCCAAAAGAGAAGTAGTGAGGTGTGGAAAGTATTAGGGGCTGTAAAGAAAGAATTTGAAACTTTCGGAGGGTTGATTGGTAAAGCACAAAACAATATTCAAACAGGATTAAACCAATTAGACGAAGTTTTGGGTGTGAGGACAAGAGCAATCAACTCCAAACTTAAAAACATTCAGACTTTAGAAACAAACGACTCAGTAAATCTATTAGATATAGATACTAATAATGATGAATAATTTGATTTTGGTTTGGGTTAGTAAAATAAGAAGGCGACTGGTTGAAAAACCGTCGCTTTCTTTTCCTAAAATTGAAAAGATATTAGTCGGGTAAGTAAGATTCTTCTACATAAATTACATAAATTCATATTAAAATGAGTAATAATACAACTTTATCAAAATCGGATTTTCAATTAGCATCCACTTGTCCTAAAAAACTTGTCTATAAGAAAGATGGATATCCAACAACCAATGATACAAACGAGTACATGGAGATGTTGGCAAAGGGCGGTTATGTGGTTGGACTAATGGCTACATTGCAATATCCTGATGGAGTTGAAATAACCGGAAATACTAAAGAAGCTATCATTAAAACAAATGAATTTTTAACGCAAGAAAATTGTGTTTTATTTGAAGCTGCAATTCAGTCAGGAGAAAAATTGATCAGAGTTGATATATTAGAAAAAGTAGGTAATAAAATCAATTTAATAGAAGTAAAAGCTAAATCACACGATACCGAAGATAGTCAATATGAACAAGAGAAATTATTGAAAAAATATATAGAAGATGTTGCATTTCAATATTTGGTAATGGCAGAAGCATTACCTGATTTTGATATTAATCCATATTTATTCATGCCTGACAAATCTAAAAGAACAAATATCGATGGACTGATAGGATGGTTTACGGTATTAGATTCTAAGAATGACGGTGATAAAGAAGTGGAAGAGTTACCTGCACAACAGAGACCAAAATTCAAGAAACCGGATGTGTTATTCAAATATGAGACTGATCTTAATCGTTCCAATTATATTGAAATTTTGAAAAAAGACGGTTTATTGCAATTAAGGGATGTTAAAGAGAGAGTGTTACAAATTCAAGATGTAATTAAAAATCGAGCAAATAACTTCATTCGAATTTTGAATGAAGGAATACTAGATTCAGATTACACTATTAATAAGACCTGCAAAGCATGTGAATTTAAATGCGATGGAGCTGCAAAAAACGGTTTTAAAGAATGTTGGGGTAATTTAGCTGATTCTGATCCTCATATTTTCGATTTATACTATGGTGGTACTTTAAAATCTGAAGAGGGTGATTTTTATCTAGATGAGTTGATCTCTTTATCAAGAACAAGTCTATATGATATTGTCCCGGAGAGGTTAAAAAATAAAAAAGGGGAGATAGGCATTAGGGCTCAAAGACAGATGATACAATTACAATATACCGAGGGAAACAAAGAGTGGATTTCTGATGAATTAGCATCTGTTTTAAATGGATATCAATACCCACTCCACTTTATTGACTTTGAAACTTATACTGGCGCTTTACCATTTCATGAGGGCATGAGGCCATATGAGTTAATTGCATTTCAATGGAGCTGCCATACTATTCCTTATAAAGGAGCTGATCCAATACATTCTGAGTGGATTGAGACCGATGGTAAATTTCCAAACTTTGCCTTTGCGGAGTCACTTATGAAACAAATTGGCATTTCTGGAACACCATTCATGTGGGCAACTCATGAAAATACTGTTTTAAGAACCATTTTAAATCAGATGGAGATATTTGGTTATACAAATCAAACTTTAAGTGATTGGTTATTTTGTATAACAAGTGATAATGACAAAAAAAATAAAAGAGAAGGAAGATTAGTAGATATGAATAACTTGACTCTAAAGCATTATTTCCATCCATTTATGAAAGGACGAACTTCTATAAAAAAGGTCCTACCTGCAATTTGGAACAATAACAAATATCTACATCAAGTTCCTTTTTTCAAGAATTATTCGGCAACTGACTTTGAGGGTGGAATCATTGACCCATATGACACATTAAAACCAGATGCGACTCAAATTGATGAAGAAGATGCAGTCGCCGGTGGTACAGAAGCTATGAGAGCATTTCAAAGAATTAGATTTGATGATACTTTAAATCAAGATCAAAAAAATGAAATCAAGCGACAATTATTAGAATATTGTAAATTAGATACAATGGCAATGGTTATAATTGCTCATCATTGGGGACTTAAATAAATCAACAAAATTTAATTTTTTATGAATAAACTTATTGATTTTTATGAAAAACACTTACCTGAAGATTTGGTTTTAAAACTACCAGAAAATTCAAGTATAGAAAACAAAGAAGCGTTTGAGAAAACTCGTGAATTTTTATTAAAAGATGCTGCACTAGAATTTTTTAATTTACGATTTAGAAAAATTTTGCTAAAACAAATTGAAATGAGAGAAAGTAGAAATTCAATAGTCCATTTTCATACAGATTGTATTTATTCGAAAAGTACAATGGAAAAATATCTGTCTTTATTAGACGAAAATGACGAATTAGTAATTAGGTATAAAAATTCAGATTTTGGTGATTGGATTGGTAATGCAAAAGACCTAGGAATACTTTAAATAAGACAATAATGCCATTAATAACTCCTCCTAATTTTGTATCTACTTTTTTAAATAATAATGGGTTTGATTTTCAACCTAATTTATTGATAATAGCAGAAAATTATCCCGAACCAACTTTTGCAAGATATTTTTATTCTCCAATACTTTCAAATTTCACAAATAGATCAATTCCAAGTTTTTCAAAAGAAATCTATAGAAATTTCGGTGTTATTGGAAATAATGAATTGACATTATTGACTGACTTTTTAAGTGGTGTTGGGATTGGGGGTGGAAAGCGTTTATTAATAGATGCTTTACCAGATGGATTTCCACCTATGCGTCCAATCACCCAAAATAGACTTAATGATTTAATTACAGATGTAATAAATATTGACCCTAATTACATATTGATTATGCATAATGAAAACAAAGATGTAGCTAAAGGGTTTTTGGAGAGTACAAGATTTGCTCATCTAGTTCCCAGATTATTAAACAATCCTATTTCAAAGGGTCATCCAAATGTTTTTCCGTTTTTATCTGGAAGAGCGATGCCAATTCATTTTAGTAATGCATTAAACGCTGTTAGGAATATAGGAATGCCTATTTGATATTTTAGATAATATATTATTAGAATTTAAAATAATTATTTATGAATAAACAAAGAAGTTTTGATCAAAAAGTAGTTGATGAACTTAATCACTATGTATATGGACTTAAAGATCCCAATTTTAATGATTTGTTCTATATAGGTGTTGGAAAAGGGAATCGTTTATTTGATCATTTTTATGAAGCAGAAGGCTATACATCAAATAAAGAATATTTTGAAGATATTGAAACTAAGAACAAAAAAATCAGTAGAATTAAGAAAATATGGGAAAAAGCTGATGTAGATTGGGTTATTCTGTCATATGGCTATGAAACACAAGTAGAAGCAATGAAAACTGAATCTGCAATAATATCAACTCTTTCGTATCATCCTGGTCCTAATAATATTACTAATAAAATACAAGGTCAGAGATCAACATATAAGACAATTTCTGATATTAATGATATGTCAGCTGAGTTTATAAATCCTGAAACACCATACGATAATGTCTTTATATTCAATATAAAAAATTCAATAGGTAATAATTTATATGATTCAACAAGAGGAATTTGGAATGGAATTGCAAAGTCTTATTTTTCATTGAAAGAATCTTATGCAGTTGGAATTAATAATATCGTATCAAAAACTAGTTATAAGATCGAATCTTGGGAATATTTAGATGAACATAAGAGATATCAATTTCAATCTTATAATCATCCATACCCAGTTACTTATGAACCATTGGTAAACAAAAATTGGGGTAAAATCATTTCTGTGGCAAAAGGTTATTGGCAAAGAAATCCTGTTTTAATTGTAGAATTTAATGGAAAAGGTAAATTCAGAATTAAAAAAGGAGAAAAAACTAAACAATGGTTTGATTGTTTATAACAAAACATCATTCACATCAACATCTGAATCAAATTCAAAATTATCTAAATAGTGTAGGGTAGTGGTACGCGGGTCTGAATGGTTCATGCTCTCACTAATCTGCAAAAGATTAGTTCCTGCGCGTTTATGAGTATTGGCGTAGGCGTCTCTAGCCATGGATATGTCAAGTGATAATGTTAATCCAAGTCTTTGACCCAATTTCTTAAGACGTGCATTATATCTACCTTTTAGTTTGTGATTTCTCTCTAACAGGTATTGATCAGTATAATTCACCTGTTTGATTTGTCCAATAACATAAGGACTATCCTTATCACCAATTTTATCAAGTAATTTTTGAACTTTTGAATTTATTACTACTCCAATAGGTCTAATATTATTTCTTCTTGTCTTGAGGGTCTTATGTCTGTAAAAGACAAATCTATTCCCCTGTATATTATCCCATCTTAATTTAAGGAGGTCAATAAAATTTATTCCATTTAACCTATAAAGCATTTCCCATATATCACGTGCGTACTCTTCCATTACGTTTTCAAATACCGTACAATTAAGTATTTTATCAATTTCAGAGTTAGTAATCACTCTCTTTGGAGGTACGAAATTTGGTATCTTATAATCATTAAAGGGGTATTCATAAGTAAGTGGAATAATCTTCTTTTTTCTATGATAGTTAATCACTGCTCTAATGTTTCTGCAAAGTCCACCAAAAGATGCTAAAGAATTCTTTTTCCCCTCAGGAAGGTTCTTATGTATATACCAATGCTCAAAGGCATGAAGAAATTCAGGGGTAATATCTTCGTATGTTAAACCTGATTTGAATTTTTTGATATTATTTAAGGTGCCATTAATCAGGTTTGCCGATGACAGACCAATCTCCTTCGATTCGGATTTCACCTTTATATAGTTTTGGAAAAGGTAGTTGATTGTTCCTCTCTTTTTTTGTTCTTCAGATATAATATTATCAGGATCAAAATTGGTATCATAGTATTTCTCTCTAAATTTTGTAGATTCAAAGGGTTCAATACTTGGAAGAATTTTTTTAGCTCTATTAACACACTTTTCAAATTTAGATCTAACCTTATCAACTTCCTTGTCAAATGATTTTTTGACAAAGTGCTTTTCGTATTCTTTTATTGTCATTTGCGCCCCCAACCTTAAGTATAATACTTCCTGCTTGTTGGAGACGCGTAATGTCAAATGATACTTGTCGTTTTCTAGCTTATGCCTCTTGTCGATGATAATTTTGAAAGTTGCCATGACTAGTCTAAAAATGATTTAATATCTGTAAATGAAACTTTACCAGATTCGGTTAATGTACCATCACTTTTTACCCACATATTGATTTCGTCAATATCGAATAGTGTTCTTGCTCCAATTTTATGATGTGGGATTTCTTTTGCTGCTACTTTTTTGTAAATGCAGGATTTTGACATGGTTAGGTATTCACTGATACCTTCTACGTCTAAGAACTGTTTTTTCATAACTAATTGTTTAATTTTTAATAAAGAGTTTTACTTTCAATGTCTGTAAATCCAGATTCATAAAGTCTTTTAATAATTTCTGATTGATTCTCGTTTGTACTTAAAATATATGTATCGAATCCATTCCCATCCCAATCAAAATCTAGTACATAGGAGCACTTAAAACATTTACTAATTTCATGCAATCCCTTTTCTTCAACTTGTTTAGATCTAATTTTTAATTCCATGTTATTTTTGGTTTTTTTGTGGTTGTAACCTCCAACTTTTGTTATTTTATAAATTATAAACTTCATTTTGGTAAATAAAAATGGCTACATTATTTAGTTTTCCACATGATTCCTTTTATAATCCTATATATTACAGATACAGATACTCCATATTCAATTGCTAATCTCTTTTTGCCATAGACATAAGGATTATATTTTCTTCTAATTTCTCGAACCTGTTCTTTATTCAACTTGGTTCTTCGATTTTCAGAATCATTATACTTTACTAATGCTAATGGCTGAATTCCTTGATATTGTTGCTTATGTAATTCTGACAGCAATTCGTAAGATATTAATTGTTTGTCAGTCTTTTTTGCGTATGAAGAAGACTGTATTTTTTTAATCTCCTCCTGTATTCGTTTGATATCCATAATGATTATTTTAAGAAGTCGATACCCCAAACCATTTCATAGGTATCTGGGTATTCATTTTTAATAATGGCCATTTTTTCAATCAGTCGTATTGATCTTTCAGTTAGTGAATCCCAGTTGTCCCATAAAAAATTCAGTATGATTAATTTCTCCTCATCTGTCATGTTGAATTGATTTAAACATTCTGTATTTAGTATTACATCAGCAATCCAACCCCATAGCTCAGCATTAGTAAGTGAGAAATCCTGCACCATACAGCGAGATCTAATGGCGTTCTTATGAGCTAATAAAGATGCTTTGCCTTTACTTTTTTCACGTGCTAATCTTACCTCATCATCTGTTGGTAATTTGATGTTAGAGACAAGTAGGAATGACATTGACGCTGTGGGTACTTGAAAACCCATCTTTCCCTCTTCTTGGTGATACTTGATTGCTTCTCGTTGTAATTCACTAAGATTACTCCATTGACTTTGTAATGATTTTTCATATGTGAATACTCTAGGGCCATGTAAAGCAGATTTTAACTGATTACAACTTGCTTCAGTTGAAACAAGTGTATCCACATCATCACAAAAAACAATTAATCTTTCTTGTGTCGGGTTTAAAAAGTTGATAACTGCTAACTGTACACCGAATGCAAACATGGAAACGTTACCTGTCACCATTAAGTATCTTGTTCCAGAGCTTTCAAGGTGATTGGTGATTTCATAACTTTTACCAATTCCAGGAAATCCGAAGACAAACTTATGGGGGTATTTGTCTTCGTTTCTAATCTGTGGTAATTTTTCAACTACCTGTAGGAACCTTGTTCTGTTCTGTCTGCCTTTTTCTAAGGCTTCATTTTGCGACATACCAAATACATTGGTCATTTGTGTTGTACTCATGATAAATTGTTTTTTGATTAATAATTAAGCTGCTACTTTAAGTGATTGTTGATGCTCGAATTGACATCTTTCAACTGCGATATTGAAATACTCCTTTTCCTTTTCAATTCCTATGAATTTATAATTCCCTTCCCTAATTGTAGATTTTCCTGAACTTCCTGACCCGAAATACGGATCAATTGTGACACCCCCTTTTGGTGTAACAAGACGAATTAAGTACTGCATTAACTTTAAGGGCTTAACTGTAGTGTGGGTATTTTTCCTGTTGGTATTTCTCAACTTTTGAGGAACATTTCTATTATCTTGACCATCATCACTTCCTTTAATTTGAATTGACTCATTTGTTAATCCTTCTTCCCTTTCTGCTTTATTTGCTTTTGCACAATAAAAAAATCTTGATGCTCCTCCTTCATCTCCATATGTTACAGATAAAGGATGTTCAGGATTAAATTTTCCGTATATACCATTAGGCGATCCATTAGTATGCCTTTTATGAGTATTTTTTAATTTCCCGCTTTTCAAATTACCTGATTGCTCATCCAATATTTCTCTTGCCTCTTCATCAAAAATGATATTTGCAGGAAATCTACCAATATGAGAAGATGGTTTATAATTTTCACTTGCCACAAATCCACTAGTTCCATAACCATTAGTTGTAATTAATTCTTCTCCAATTCGACATCCGTCTATGTTTATTCCACCAGTATTCCATTTCAATACATTTTTAGCGACACTTCCTTTAAAAGGTTTTCTTGCCATTATAATTGGCTCATGTGCAGGTTTAAGTGCAGTACCAAAGCCTTCAAATGGTTTAGCCTCTTCAGATTTAGTTTCATATGGTAATAACTTTTCACCATTAGGTTCAAACGTTCCATCAGGATGTGTTCTTGATGCAGTTGCAATTCGGTGACCTCTATCTGGGTGTCCTAATAATTTATCAATTGATAAACCAACATTATGTGATTTCGGGAATCCACTTCCATATACCCACATGATTTGGTCTCTAATTTCAAAACCTGCATCTTCAACTTTAACTGCCATTCTGTGGTATGTTCTACTACTACCGAAGGATAACAAGTAACCACCAGGTTTTAATACACGGTAACACTCTTTCCATAATTCAACCGATGGTACATCATAGTCCCACTGCTTCCCCATAAACTTCAGACCATAGGGAGGATCAGTTACAACACTGTCCACTGAATTATCAGGAAGTGTTCTTAGTACTTCAATATTATCTCCGTTATAGATGTAATTACCTTCTCCGATTTCTACCTTATCAAAGTAGATTTCTGGTTTTACATCAATGTCTTCAGGGAAATAGGTACTAGCTATTTGTTCGTTAGTTAATACAACTGAATCTGTTGTTTTAACGTCTACAGTTGTTCTTTCCGGGTAAACCAATACTTTTCTGTTATTGATTTGGTCGTAAATTGAATACATGTTATTTTAATTTAAATGGTTACTTAATTATGCAGCGATTGATACTAAATTTTCCTCTTCGTAAGCAATCTGATTAATAATGTCTAATTCACCTCTGTTGAAATCTTTAATTGAGCTTTCCAGCATCTTACATCCTATATTGTAATACTCTTTAGACAACTCTGTAGTTAGGACTCTACGATTTAGGAGAAGACTCATTCTGCCAACGACATTGCTGCCGGAGAATATATCAAGAACAGTATTGTGATTTTTCTCGTCCGTGCACATCATAATTGGAACAGCAGGCAACACACCACACATTATGGCAGGATGACCTTCTTCATATATTGAATAAACGTCTGTATTTTTTCCAGTCTTAGCTTCAATGATTTTAGCAATATCTTGTTCCTTGATGTGAGTATAAATCTTTTGATATGGCTTTGTTAATGAAATATTTTTATCCCATATTTTACCGTCTTTATCAACGTCTTTGGCTCCGTGAGATATCTTAGCAACTCTATCTCCAATTGTGTATGTCAACATTTTATAAAATGCTTTCTTTGGATCGACAACAAACCATAACAAATACTCAACATTATTAATAGGTCTTTTTATTGTTTCGTTCTGGGGCTTAGGGTTAGGTTTTGACCATACTAGCTGATCTTTGAATATCAATCCTGTTTGCTTTTCAATAGTTATTTTTAGTAATTGAGGGATACCGTATCCAACGCCGTCATCGTATGTTTCACCAATATTGATAATTACGTTAGCCGATTCCTTTAGAGTAGGTATTACAGATTTAATTAGATTGGCAATTCTATTACAATAATCTTCTTTGGTTTCCTCATGACCTACTTGATTAGAATCATTTGACTGATATTTGCGTAGAATAAAATATGGCGGGGAACTAAATAGTAAATCGACAGTATTTAAATGTTCTTCCATCTTCCCCAAATCCATGCAATCAACATTATAACTTGTAGCTTTCTCTGGTATTATAAATGTGTCTTGGTATTCATTGTCTAAGAAAGCCTTTGTCTTTATAAGTTTTACTGCATCTTGTACATTAAGCTCACCGTTTTTTAATCTTTCTGTAAAACCGTACTGATTTTGAATATCCTCTGGATACCATTTAGTCAAGAATTCATGACTAGTTTCCACCTTCCAGTTCTTCTCAATGATTCCTTTAGTAAGTAAGTTCCCATCGATATCCTTATTTGTAATTTCTTCTAGCTTCGTAATAGTATCCTTGCCAGAATATTTCTTATTCAATGCTTTTGAGATTCTCTCATTTCTATTATACACCTCCCCATCCTCGCTTTTCTTACCCATTCTCTTTGGGTACTTTACAAATACCGTCTTCAACTCTTTAACATGGTCATCTGTTGTTTTAGTTCGGTACATGTTTCTGATGACACGTTCGAATGTAGTAGGCGGCACCTCGTCAATTAATACATTGATGTACTCTTTGTT
Organism: Flavobacteriales bacterium; assembly: GCA_044368255.1. Classification (GTDB taxonomy): domain Bacteria; phylum Bacteroidota; class Bacteroidia; order Flavobacteriales_D; family UBA2798; genus CAMBFX01. The sequence continues at coordinate 1,953 of JBIPLT010000055.1, read as the reverse complement.
CAATGCCTTCATTGCATCTACACGTCGGTAGCCGTCAATGATTTCATAATTTTTCGTTACAATAATTGGAGATCTCATTCCACCATCAAATTCAATTGATGCTGCGATCTCATCGATTGACTGAGGGGTATAATACGCTTTCAATTCTGGAATTTCCACTAAGTGGCTGATTTTAACATTTGCTGTTTGCATTTTTTATGGTTTTAAATTGTTATTCTATATTTAAGACTAACAGATAAGTCAAAAAAAACTATTCCCCGTATTCCTCTTTATAGGTCTGGATCATAATCTCTTTTATTTTAATATCTGCTTCTTTCTTTGCGTTAATATCTTTAACTCCTTTTTTATAATCTTCTGATCTACCTAGTGATTTAGTAAATTTCCTAATCTTCACTCCATTTGCATCTATCCAAAAAGATTTAGCTATCAAATATGTTATTTTACTTTGAGTATGTACATTAGTTGCAATTTGGATTGAGGGTTCAATGATCATTCTTAATTTCATGATTTGAAACATATATCCTTCAATTTTAGCATGTACATGTTCATTTGTTTGAATGTTTTTCTCATTCTTTGTAATTTCTCTAAAGTAGAAATTTAATAGTTCAGTTTTAACTGATTCCAATTTTTTGTAGAAAAGCGAACCAACATGCAAGTACTCTAACTGAAATCCATCATTATAAATCCATTTAAGCATATTGATTGAAGACCTAGTTTTCGCCATTTCTTTATGTGTACAAAAAAATTCATTCACTTTTTCCTCAATTCGCATTTGTTGATCTTTCTTATTTAAACTCATACCAAATAAGAAATACATCTTTATTGTAGCAGCAACTGTAAAACTGGTATCAATTAGTAAGTGTTCCATATTTTGGTTTTGTTACACAAAGATAAAGAATAACATTTTGTTATTCCAAATAAAAGTACAACTTTTTTAAAAATAATTCTTTATTTATTTAAAAAAGTTGAATATCAATAGGTTAAATAAAAAAATAATTTCACTGTAAAGTATTTTACACCCCCTTCCCCCATCCTAAAGGTGGTATCCCCCGTCCATATACAACTAAATTCCTTTAAAATAAAAGGGGTCAATCCTGCAAGTGAAATTTTTTTGGAAAAAATCCTTGAATGTTGAAAAACTCTAAAAATACGTTTTAAAAATTCTGCAGAAAAATTTGAAAATCGAGACACTTTAGACTTTACATTTATTGAAATGATATTTATTATTATACAAGTGTTGGTAATGATGGTGGTCTTTATCAGTTATACACTTAAAATATTTTTAGATACCCCTTAAAGTATGTGCCACCACACAGAAATTTGGGGTCTTTTAATTTAAATGAAAAATGAAACTGAATTAAAACCCAAAGGGATCTTCTTCAAGATGGACTGGGATGAAATGATTATGGATTTGGAAGACGAATCAGTCGGTAAGATGATCAAGAACGCTTACAACTATCTCAATGATAGGGAACTTATTGAGATGGATAAGATGGAATCAAAATTATTTAAACATGTTATTGTCCCTGTATTAAATTTTAATAATGAAAAATACCAGAAGCAGGTTGAACATAACAGAAGGGTAGCACCGAAGGGTGGTAGGAAACCCAAGACCGAAGAAACCCAGACAGACCCAATGGGAATAATTGAAACCCATAATATCCCGAGTGGTTCTTTTACAAAACCGGAAAACCCTAAAGATAGAGATAAAGAAAAAATTAAAGAAAGAGATATAGAAAAAGATAAAACTAGAATAAGACTAGAAATAGAAAAAATGAAAAAACTAGTTGATATAGATTTAAAAACAATTAAGGTTGAAGAGGAAATTGATTTTTCAATTAATGTAAAGGAGTTAGTAAGGATATTAAATTGGTCTAGATTTGAATTACTGATATTTTATACTAGCGTAATGGATGTAGAGGGTTTATTAACTGAATATGATAAACCGGGGTG
>JBIPLT010000196.1:0-5962 GCA_044368255.1 Flavobacteriales bacterium | reverse complement strand
TTTTCCCACTCATCGACATGGCTCCAAATGTATCGCCATGATAAGCATTTTCAAAAGCTATAATTTTTGTTCTTTTTTCACCCTTATTATAAAAAAATTGCAAGGCCATTTTCAAGGCTACTTCATTGGCTGTAGATCCATCATCAGAATAAAAAACTTTAGCATAATTTCCAGGAACAAAACTTAAAAGTTTCTCTGAAAGTTCAACTGCTTTGGGATGAGTAAAACCAGCAAAAATAATATGATCTAGATTTTGAAGATGATTTTTAATTGCATTTTTCAAAACAGGATGATTATGTCCGTGTAGATTTACCCACCAAGAAGAAACGGCATCTAAATATTTGGTATTATTTTCATCATATAAATATACACCATCGGCATATGTAATGGCAATTATACCCTCTTCTACCGGAATAGAAAATGGGTGCCAATTCACTTTTTTATCTCTATCCGACCAATTCATGCAAATAATCTTTTTTAAATTCTTCGGAGGCAATTAGCAATTTTTCTTTTGATAGGTTTTCTATTTTTGGTACAAAACCAATCTTTAAATCGGGAAAGAAATTTTTTATAGCCGACAAAGATGAGGGCACTATTTCACCCGAAAAAATCAACATAGCCACACTTAAGTTATTTTTTTTTGCATACTCTAAAGTCAATAGAGTATGGTTGATACTTCCTAAATAAAAAGAAGAAACAACAATCAATGGTAGATTATTTTGTTTGGCAATATCTATGACTAAATCATTTTTGTCATTCAACGGCACCATCATTCCTCCTGCTCCTTCTACTATTAAATGATTCTTACTAGTTGGAATAGAAATTTTTTTCAGCTCTATATTTTCATTTTCTTCTAATGATGCAATATGTGGCGAGGCAGGCATTTTAAAACAATACCTTTCTGGATGAACCCATGCATTAGTATGGTTACGAATAAAATCACTATCGGTAGAATCAAGATTACCGCATTGAATAGGCTTCCAGTAATCTGCTTTTAAAGCATTCACTAAAATAGATGACACCAATGTTTTACCTACATCCGTTCCAATGGCTGTGACAAAATATTTTTTAAACTTTTCCATTATTTAAATTGAAGATCAAACAAACGTTTATAATTTCCATTTAACATGACTAATTCTTCATGCGAGCCACTTTCAATAATTTTTCCATGATCCATCACCATTATTTTATCGGCCTTACGAATGGTAGATAAACGATGTGCAATAATAATTGAAGTTCTATTTTCGGTTATTTTCTGAATGGCTTTTTGTATCATCAATTCAGATTCGGTATCTACAGATGAAGTTGCCTCATCTAAAATTAAAATTTCAGGATTATAAACATAAGCACGAATGAATGAAATTAATTGACGTTGTCCGACTGAAAGTGAATTTCCTCTCTCACTTACCTGAAATTCATATCCTCCAGGAAGCGTAGAAATAAAATCATGCGCCCCTACTTGTTTGGCCGCTTCTATTACTTTCTCCAATGAAATAGTTTTATCACGAAGCGTTATATTATTTAAAATAGTATCTGAAAAAAGAAAAATATCTTGAGATACTACACCAATATGTTGATGTAAATTTTCCTGTTTATAGGATCGCAAATCAGCGCCATCAATTAATATTTCCCCTTTTTGATATTCATATAATCGAGTGAAAACATTAACAATAGTAGATTTACCAGCACCGGTTGAACCAACAAAAGCAACTTTTTCTCCTTTTTTTACATCGAAAGTAACTCCGTTTAATACAAAATTATCATCCTTATAGGCAAAATGCACATCTCGAAAACTAATATTTCCTTCTAAACTATTTTTCTCTAAAATTCCTGAATCAGCAATATGATTTTCTGCATCCAACAAATTAAAAACGCGTTCTGCGCCAACCATTCCCATTTGTAAAATATTAAATCTATCTGCTAACATTCTTATTGGGCGATATAGCATAGTGATGTAAAGTAAAAACTCAACCGTTTCACCAAATGCAATTTTTCCATCTAATGATGCCTTTGATCCATACCAAACTAAAATAGCTATAGAAAGAGCTGCAAATATTTCTACAACTGGAAAGAAAATGGAATATGCCATTACTGAAGCAATATGCGCTTGCTTGTGTTTTTTATTTATCTCCTTAAATTTATTCATTTCCGTTTCTTCCATTCCGAAAAGCTGAACAATATGCATTCCTGTTACATGTTCTTGAACAAAAGCATTTAAGTTGGCCACTTGCAAACGCACCGATTGAAATGATTTTTTTATTGACCGTTGAAATATTCGAGTAGCAAAAAGTAAAAGTGGAATAGGAATAAGCGTTAACAAGGTTAATTCCCAATTCACTTTAAACATCCAAATAATAACAAATATCAATTTAAGAATATCTCCAATAATGGTTAATAATCCTTCCGAAAAAACTTCGGCCACTGTATCAATATCAGAAGTAACTCGAGTAACGGTTGTTCCTATTGGCGTATTATTAAACCACTTCATCTTGAATCTTAAAACATGTGCAAATAATTTTTTCCTTAAATCTATCGTTACAGATTGAGCCACCTTATTGGCTAAAAGTGTTTGGAAATATTGTAAAACAGCTTCCAGAATAAGTAATCCGACCAATAGCATGGACATATTCAATAATAAATTGGAATCACCATTTTGAACACTTCCATCAATAGTGTCTCCTATTAATTCTGCTCGTAAAACCCCAAAATAACTTAATACTAATATTAGGATTCCAGAAACGATGAATGGCGTTTGGTAAGGTTTTGCATAATTCAATAACCTTTTTAAAATTTTTCCGTCAAATGTTTTTCCTGTTACACTCATCTTTCCCTATGTTCTATAAATGGATAAATAACTTTTTGCAAATATAAACCACATGCAGGAACAGATTCGCCCGCCCCTCCTCTATCTTTTTTCTCAATGATTTCACAAAATTGCTCTGTGGTAATTTTTCCTTTTCCCACTTGAAGCATAGTTCCAACTGTTGCGCGAACCATATTTCTTAAAAAACGATCGGCAGTAATGGTGAAAATTAATTGATGATTATTTATTTGCCAATAAGCTTCCGTCACTTTGCAATCGTTTGTTTTGGTATCGGTATTCAATTTAGAAAATGAAGTAAAATCGGTAAATTTTTTCATTAATTCTCCAGTGATATTCATGGCATCCACATCCACCTGAGAAAATAAAAAAGCACTTCTGTTTTGTAAAAAAGGATCCTTTCTAGAATGAAAATAATATTTATACGTTCTAGAAACGGCATCAAAACGAGCATGCGCATCCTCGTGAACCTTTATTATTCTATAAACTGAAATAGAAAATGGAAGCAAGCGATTTAATTTATAAACTAGCTCTGATATATCGGTAGAATCCAAAATATCGAGATGTAAATAAAACTGTTTCGCATGAACGCCTGTATCTGTTCTGCCACAACCAATCGTATCAATATTATTTCCTGGTAAAAGAGGATACAATGCCTTATGAATTTCATGTTGCACTGCATGCGCATTCAATTGAACTTGCCAACCATGAAAATCAGTTCCATCATATGATATTTCGAGAAAATAACGGCTCATTACTTCGATAAAGTATATTCTGTTCTACGATTTTTCTGATGTTCTTCGTCAGTTTGTGCGTCTGAAATTTTGGGTTTTGAATCTCCATATCCTTTCGATTTCAATCGTTTCTTATCAACGCCTTTCGTAATTAAATAATCCATCACCGCTTTTGCACGATTCTCGGAAAGTATTTGATTATCTTTTTTCACACCACGATTATCCGTATGCCCACCAATTTCTGCATTATAGGATGGATATTTGGTTAAGAGATCAGCTAATTTATCCAACTCATAATAGGATTCTTTTCTCAAAGTAGCAGAAGCTAAATCGAAAAAAACATTTTCTAATGTAACTTCTGAATCTGATGTTAATGGATCTAATGGAACATCCATCAAATAAGGTTCTTTGTTTTCTGCTTTTTCTGTTAAGTTGAAATTCTTAGAATAAAATTTGTAGCCTGATTTTTCTACGCTCAAAGCATAATCACGATTAGTTGCAATGGCCACTAAAAATTCTCCATTACCCGGATTAGAATAACTAGTAATAACCACTTCTCCCGTTTGTAAATCTACCAACTCAAATTTTGCCTCTAGTTTATCTTTAGATACAGCATCGTAAACTACACCTTTCATATAAGTAGTTACTTGTGGACGCGACTCTTTAGGCATCTCAAATGAATACAAATCCAATCCACCATAACCGCCTTCACGATCGGAAGCAAAAAAGGCTTCTTCTCCATTGGAAGAAACTAATAATGAATTTTCATCGCTGTTGCTATTAATTGGGAAACCGATATTTTTTGGTTTTCCCCATTTACCCTCTGCATCTTTTCTACATACATAAATATCATGTCCGCCCATACCTGGATGTCCGTTAGAAGAAAAATACAATGTTTGTCCATCTGGATGAATCAAAACAGAAGATTCCATATAGGGAGTATTGATATGTGCAGGTAATTTTTGCGGACGTGACCAATATCCTTTTTTATCTACTTCCGAATAGAAAATATCTGAATTCTTTACACCCGGAATTTCTTCTTTTACTGCTCGCACAAAAAATAATGTTTTTCCATCTACCGCATAGGATGGTTGAGATTCCCACTGACCAGAATTTACGGGTTCTCCTAAGTTTTCTGGAAAATCCCATTCCTCACCAAATTTATAAGTAATAAAAAGATCGCAACTTCCTACTCCATTTCTACCTTCACCATATTCACCACCTACTTCACAAGCCGTAAAAATTAAAACTTGACCATCCGATGAAAGTGATGGTGCGCCTTCATTGTAAGGAGTATTAATTCTTGCACTAATACTAATTCCTTTTTGCCATGTTTTATCTTTCTTTTGACTCACGAAAAAATCTTCTTGAATATGGTCTGCATTATTATCCACTTCAATTTGACGAGTGAATAATAAAGTTTGGTCATCGGCAGTGATGCAAGGAAAATATTCACCCATGTGTGTATTTACTCCTGGCCCGAGATTGATGGGCTCAAATTTTAATGGATTGGCTACTGCTTTTTTTGCGAACTCACAACTTTGCATTAATAATTCCAATTGATCATATCGTTCATCTGATAAACCTTTTGTTTCGGCATATTTATTTAAATGAGCATAAGCATCGTTATACAATCCTTGTTTAAATTCTAATTTCCCTAGAAAAAAAGGAGCATCAGGAAAAAAATCAGCATTTATTTCCATTACTTTTTTAAGGTATTCTATTGCTTTTAATGGTTGTTTTCCTTCTTCATAAACCACGGATAAAATAAAATATACTTCCACAAAATTGGGATCATACTTTTTTGCTTTCATTAAGTTCTCTTCGGCACCTTTCAAATCACGTTTACCAAATTGATCTAAATTGTCGAAGCAGGCCAATGCTTTTTTATATGCTTTCACTGCTTTTTTATTTTTGCTCGTTACATTGATATCATATTGAGAAAATACAAATGCAGACTGAATGAAAAATAAAATAAAAAATACTATTTTGATTAATTTTCTCATGGTATGTTGAGATATTTATGTGTTTGAAGTGAGATTTTCCATTTTGGATTATGCTTAACATATTCAACAATCATTGGCATCATTTCTTCACGCTTTTCCCATTCGGGTTGTAAAAACAAAATACAACCAGGTTTCACTTTTGCAGCTTGTTCTTCGGCCCAAATTAAATCATGTTTATTAAATACGATCACCTTTAATTCATTTGCTTTTAAATAACTACTTTCTATTGGAAGTTTAAACTTCTTAGGAGACAGACAAACCCAATGCCAGTTTCCTGTAATCTCACCTGTTCCTGATGTTTCGATAGCTGTTTTAACATTATTTTTGATTAGTAAATCAGTTAACGGTCGAAGATTATATAATGAGGGCTCACCTCCTGTGATAACGCAAAAATTAGATTT
>JBIPLT010000134.1:0-8256 GCA_044368255.1 Flavobacteriales bacterium | reverse complement strand
ATCCCAGCTTTCTTTCACATCACACCAGGTGCAACCCACATCACAACCTCCCAAACGAATGAAATAAGCTGCCTTCCCAGTATTAAATCCTTCGCCCTGAATGGTGTAAAAATGCTCCATTACAGGAAGCATTTCGCCATTAGAAATTTTTGATTTTGTGTTCAATGATGATTATTTCAGAGCCAAAAATAATCATTAGTTCAATAGGGATTATCCATGTTTATAAATCTCGGATATTTCCTTAGCCATTTTTAGGTCCTTCTCGGTGATTTTATAACCTGCATCGTGTGTACAGAGCATCATAGCCACTTTATTATAACTAATAAAAATATCAGGATGATGGTTTTCGGCTTCTGCTAAATCTGCCACTTTATTGACAAACTTCATAGCCGATTCAAAATCTTTGAATAAAAATGTACGATCAAGCTTATTCGCTTTCTCTTGCCAGTCTTTCATTATTCTTTTAATAATTTACCACTAGAAACTATTTTATTATCTACCATAACGGTATAAAAATAAACTCCGCTTTCTAAATCAAACACAGGAATTTCGGTTTTGTCAGATATCGTTTGAGAAATCAACTTTTGCCCAAGTATATTTTGCAATGAAAATTTTGCATTCTCAAAACCATCAATATTCACCATTAATCGATTTTCAAATGGATTAGGATAAACTTTCACTTCTTTCTTTTCTTCTTCTTTAAACCCTACCGCACAACTACTAGCACAAAAAGTAACCGTTCCAGCGATAGTTCCCACATTCAAATCGTAGGTTCCGCCAGTTAAATCACAAATATCTAAAGTTCCTGTGATAGAGCCTGAATTGGCTGTATAAACAGCTACACAAAAATCACCGCTACCAGTTACAGTTTGATTGGAGTACATTCCTGCACCAACGGAAATTAATCCATTATTGGTGAAATTAGCCGTTAATTGAACAGAATCTCCAGTGTAAAGATCATTTCCAATCGCTATATAATCACTATTGGTAACATTTTCAGAATTAAAAAAATCATTCATCACTTCGATATGAGTAGAATTATTAATCGTTCCTGAGGAATAAACATCATTCATCATATGCATGCCTGGTAATCCTAAATTATTAACTGTACCACTATTCCATAAATCACCGGTGGTAAAACTTCCGTTGTTGTTTATGGTTCCTGTATTGGCCGTTCCAAATGAAGTTAAAGTATTATTATTAGTTAATGTTGCCACATTATACAATGAATCGCTGATGGTCATTGTTTGATTATTAACCGTGGTCACTGTTCCTCCATTAGCAAATGATTCTGTTACGTTTAGCGTTCCGTTATTGATAAATGTTCCGCCATTATGATAAATTAACGCAATTGATGCGGTTCCATTATTGGTAAATGAACCTCCACCCACTGCAAGAGCGCGTGTAGCTGTATTTCCCGTTAAAGATTTTCCAGCATTTATGGTTAATGAACCAGAGGTATATCCCCAATCATTATCTAAAATCACATTTGAATTAATAATTACATTATCACCTGGTGTTGGAAGACACGTGCAATCCCAAGTAAACGGATTGGTGGCATTTCCATTGGCAATAGAAGTTCTTGTTGCGTTTGGTTCTTGTGCAATAACTACTGTTGAAAGTAGAACAGAAAATCCAACTAAAATATTTCTCATATATAATATTTTTATAGTTAAATAACAAAAACTATGCCGAAAGGTTGCTTACTTTCCACAGATTTCTTTACGTAAACTTTCAGGAGAAGTTCCCGTAAGTTTTTCATATTGGTTGATATCCTCACAAGCATTCCTCTTTTTATCGAGCAGATAATTAACTTTAGCACGCAAAAGATATGCTTCGTTATCAAAACCTCTAGATTCAATATAATGATTTAAATCAGCTAATGATTCAGTATACTTTTTAGATTGCATTCGGTGTTTAGCACGAATTAAAAATGTTTCAGTTGGGATATTTTTTAAAGCCATTAATTTTTCTATTTCAAGTAATGCTTCTTTTAATTGACCATTTAAGAGATAAGTATGGGCTAAATAAATGGACCACTTTTCATTTTTAGGATCTATTTTTTGAGCGGATGAAAAATCTTTAATTGCTTCCGTTGGTAAATTTTGCTCTAGGTATTTATTTCCTCGTCTAATTAATAGTTGAATATTTCCTGGATCTACTTTTATACTATCCGTTAATTTCACAAATTCATCTTGTATTTTTTGTTTTTCTAGCTCTGCTCTCTTACTAGAAGTCATCAAATTCATTTCGTCCAGAAGATAAGTAGCTCCTGCATATTTATCTACAATGAAAAGCATATATCTTATATCCATAGCAACATTTCTACATTGCTCTGGATCATACATTATATCACTCATGGTACTTTCCCATGTGCGATCAAAATTTAATCCAATTAATTCACCGTATGCATTTAAAACTGGGCTTCCTGAATTTCCTCCTGTAGTTTGATTGGAAGCTGTAAATGCCACATGGATTTCTCCGTCTTCCGCATACGAACCATAGTTTTTAGCATAATATAATTGTCTTAATTTTTCAGGAACATCAAATTCAGCATCACCAGGAATGTATTTCTCCATTAATCCATCTAACGTAGTAAAGTAATTGTATTGAATACCATCTTTAGGCTCTGAACCTTCTACTTTTCCATAAGCAATGCGCAAAGTACTATTCGCATCGAACCAATATTTATCAGGAATTAATTCCATTAATCCTGCCACATAAGTTTGCATTTCTGTATCAATTTCGAAATTCAACAATTGCAAATCAGGTAATACTTTTAAATTGTAACCCTCAAAAAGTCCCGACATTAATAAAAATGAAGGATCAGCTTTAACTTTTTTAACCGATGAAGAACTAAAATTCTTCAGTAAGTTTTTCACTCGGTTAGAATCAGTAAAAAAAGATTTTTCATAAATTGCTTTACTCAATAAATCATAATTTCCTTTGTATTTTTTTTGAATGACAGCAAGGTAATCGGGTAATAAATCAGAAGGTGTTCCTTCTAAATACATTTTAAAAAGTGATTCGAAAATCTTACGGTCTGTTTTAGCATTGTAATTTTTAAAAAAACGAATGCCCTTTTGCAACTTTTCCAATGCATCGTTCAATTTATCTTTGTCTTTAGATAATTCGCTGTAATCTTCAATTAAGGATTCGAAACTTCTTGTATACCGAATAAATTCGGGGCCATAAGTTACTAATTCATTAAAATAATCAGCTGCTAAAGATAAATTTTTACTTTTTTCATTTAGGACTTTTAGTTTATTTAGTGTTTGTCCATACTTCTGAATATTCTCCTGTTTCTGATAAACATTCATGGTAAATTCAGCTTCTATAGCTTTCTTTTTTTCTAGTGCATTTAATCTTTTCAATCCTTTACTTTCGCCTATCCATTTTTTATACGCATTGCTAATTCTTGCTTGCTTTGCTGCATATTGAATTCTAATCGTATCTGATGACAACATGGCTTGGTCAATTATCTCCAAGGATTTTTCTCTCATTTTTATTCTTGCAGGGTTAGTATAGTTCATGATATTTTCAACCGCAAATGAAGTTAAATACTGTTTGGTTGTTCCTGGAAAACCAAATACCATTGTAAAATCATTTTGCTTTACCCCTTCGGTATAAATAGGAAGTGAACGTGCAGGTTTATATGGAATATTCGATTCTGAATATTTTGCTGGCTTATTATCTTTTCCGGCATAAATACGAAACATAGAAAAATCACCTGTATGGCGTGGCCACATCCAATTATCGGTATCACCACCAAATTTACCAATAGAAGAAGGTGGAGCAAAAACCAATCTAACATCTGTAAAAGTTTCTTGAACTATTAAGAAAAAACTATTTCCATAATTAAACGGTTTAATCACGGCTTCATAATGTGTTCCTTCTGTAACCTTCTCAATAATTTCTTGTGCGTTTTTTTTCATAGCAGCACGAGCTTCATCTGTTAAAGGGCCGGATATATCTTTCATCACCTGAGAAGTTACATCTTCCATCATAATTATAAACGAGGCTTTCATTCCTGCGGCAGGAAGTTCTTCGAGATTAGACATTGCCCAAAATCCGTTTTTTAAATAATCTCTTTCAATAGAACTTAAGGCTTGAATTTCTGAAAATCCACAATGATGATTCGTTAGGATTAATCCTTTTTCGGAAATAACCTCGGCTGTGCAACCGCCATTATTCAAACTCACAATGGCATCTTTTAAACTAGATTGATTGATGGAATAAATATCTTCGGCACAAAGCTTCATTCCCATTGTTTGCATATCGCTTTCATTTAGCTTTTTGAGCAAAGATGGAATCCACATTCCTTCCTCGGCATAAAGAGAAAATGAAAAATGAAAAATGAAAAATGAAAGAATTAGTTTCTTTATCATACTATTTGTTTTTGGAATAAAATTAATGGATACGAAGTTAAGGCTAAAATTAAAAAACAATTGGCATAATTTCAACAAACTACGACATCCTTGTGACCATATCGATGTAAACCACTTTCTTGGTTTCAAAATATTCCTCTTCAAAAAACTCTTGAATATCATATTCAATATGAAGATGTTTCAAATTTTCCAGTTCTTCTTCAAAATCTCCGCCTTTAAGATAGAGAATTCCATTGGGCAAATCGTGTTTTGGGTTTCCAGAAATTTTCCCTTTTACCCAAGGTAAAAACAAATCAAAAGAGGTTACTGCGCGACTCACAATAAAATCATATTGTCCTCCTAATTCTTCGGCACGAATTTGTTGCGTTTTAACGTTTTTTAGGTCTAAAGACTCCACCACACCTTGAACTACTTTTATCTTTTTGCCAATAGAATCTACTAAATGAAAATGAGTTTCGGGAAATAAAATAGCTAAGGGAATTCCTGGAAATCCTCCACCCGTTCCAATATCCAAAACTCTTGTTCCAGGAAGAAACTGAATAATTTGTGAAATAGCCAATGAATGCAGAACATGGTGAGTATAAAAATTCTCCATGTCTTTTCGGCTAATCACATTTATTTTTGAATTCCAATCTTCATATAAATCTTGGAGTCGAGAAAATTGATTTCGCTGAACTTTGGTGAGGTCGGGAAAATATTTATGAATGATATCCAAAATGGAAAATTAAATACTGTCTTTTGAATTTTTCAACACCTGAAATAACATATCTCTTGCCCGAAATAGTTGAGCTTTTACCGTTCCAAGAGGAAGATCTAATTCTGCAGCTATTTCTTCATAAGCTAATTGCTGAAAATAACGCATTTCAATCAATTGACGGTAACGAGGTTTTAATTTAGAAACTAAATTACGTAAATATTGAATTTTCTGTTCCTTAATAGAAATTTCTTCGGGAGTAAGATCAGAAGACTTTAAATCCATATATAATTCATCGCCATCTTCACCACCAATAGATTGATTAATGGACATGGTATTTTTCTTTCTTCTTCGTATGAAGTCAATCGCATTGTTGGAGGCTATTTTAAACAACCATGTACTGAATGCAAAATTTGGTGTATATAACTCTAAACGGTTAAACGCTTTTCCGAATGCTTCTATGGTTAAATCATCAGCATCATCCTTATTATTCACCATTTTTAAAAGCATATAATAAATTGAATCACGATAGCGATCCATCAATTCGGCATACGCATTTTGATCACCTGTCTTGAGTGCTTTTTGCACTAAGTCATAATCATACTTTGCTTTTTCAGAAAAATTTTCGTTCAACTCCATTTTTCAGATTTCCTATTATTGCCAGTTAAATACAGAAAAGGATAAATAAAAAGAAACAACCCTTCATAAAAAAAAGCCAACCACACAATATCTTTTTGACCTAACCATTTTCCTGCGCGGGTAAAGGTAAGTATAAGAAATAGGGTTCGAACCGCTAATAAAACCAAAGTAATCAATAAAAACTTGTTCAAAACCAATAATAGTATTACTGAAATATAGAATAAACCTAGGCTTAATGGCCACAGTGAAAGCCAAAATCGATGGCTGAATTTGTAAAGTGGCGCTGTTGTAAAATGGCGTTTTTTCTGAACTGACCAATGCTCCCAAGTAGTTTTAGGCAAGGTTTGTACGTGAGAATCCTCATTTAAAACCACGGCTGTGTTTCTATGATTGGCGATTTCGTTAACAAACAAATCATCATCTCCACTTTTCAAATTATAATGCTTTTTGAATCCACCAATTTTAAAAAAATCATTTTTGGTATAGGCTAAATTTCTTCCAACACCCATATACGGTTTTCCTGCCTTCGCAAATGAAAGATATTGAAGCGCGACCCAAAAACCATCGAAACGAATTAATGAATTTAAAAATCCTTTTTCCTTTTTGAACTATTTTCGTGTCGGGATTTTGAAATTTCATCCCAATAGACATTAACCAATTTCGGGAAACAGGTTTGCAATCGGCATCCGTTAATACCAAATGTTCGTATTTGGCACCTTTAATGCCTAGCGTAACGGCCATTTTTTTTCCATTCGATTTATGATTGGTTTCTTCAATATTTACCACATGTAAGTTGGAATATTTTAGTTGAAAAGCTTTTAATACATCCTTTGTGTCATCCCAAGAGCGATCATTTACCACCACCACTTCGAATTCAGGATAATTTTGTTCAAATAAATAAGGTAAAAATTCGACCAAATTATGGGCCTCGCTTCTTGCTGCAACAAGAATGGAAATGGGAGGTAAAGATTGACTATCTATTTTCTGTTCTTTATGAAAAGCTATTCTGAAGAAGAAAAAAACAAAATAGAAAATCTGGATGAGTAAAAAAAACGCAGCCGCCCCTAATATTAAAAGTTCAAATGTGATTTCTGTAAAATTCATTAGTAAAAAAGTGAGTTTCAAAAGTACTATTCCTGAATAACTCTTATCTTTGAAAAATTAATTTTTATCAACAGATTTTGAAATTCAATTTAGGAGTTACCGATAGCCAATCAAAAGCCCGTACAGGTTTAATTCATACCGACCATGGCCAAATAGAAACACCCATTTTTATGCCCGTTGGAACTTTGGGTTCTGTTAAATCTATCAATCAACAAGATTTGAAAGATGATATTAACGCTCAAATTATATTGGGAAATACCTATCATCTCTATCTAAGGCCAGGAACTCAAACTTTAGAAAAAGCTGGAGGCTTGCATCAATTTATGAATTGGGATCGGCCTATTTTAACAGATAGTGGCGGTTATCAAGTTTATTCTTTGGCCGAAAAAAGAAAAATAAAAGAGGAAGGTGTCACTTTTCAATCACATATTGATGGTTCTCGCCACTTGTTTTCGCCCGAATATGTAATGGATATACAAAGAAAAATTGGCGCAGATATTATCATGGCATTTGATGAATGTACGCCCTACCCATGTGAATATAGCTATGCGCAAAAAAGCATGGAAATGACCCATCGCTGGTTAAAAAGATGTTGTGATAGATTTGATTCCACAGAGCCTTTATATGGTTATTCTCAAACTTTATTTCCAATTGTTCAAGGAAGTGTTTATGATGATTTGAGAAAGCAATCAGCCGAATTCATTACCTCTATGAATCGAGAAGGAAATGCAATTGGTGGATTATCCGTTGGAGAACCTGAAGAAGATATGTATAAACATACCGAAATAGTATGTGAAATACTACCAAAAGACAAACCACGTTATTTGATGGGTGTTGGAACTCCATGGAATATCTTAGAAGGAATTGCCTTAGGTATAGATATGTTTGATTGTGTGATGCCCACACGAAATGCCAGAAATGGAATGCTTTTTACTTGGAATGGAATCATCAATATTCGAAATGAGAGATGGAAAGAAGATTTTTCAGCATTAGATGAAAACGGAAAATCATTGGTAGATCATTATTATTCTAAAGCTTATTTACGTCATTTAAATATTTCTGGAGAAATGTTGGCTGCGCAAATCGCCACTAGACATAATCTTGCTTTCTATTTGGAATTAGTAAGAGAATCAAGAAGAAAAATACAAGAGGGAAATTTTACAGAGTGGAAAAACAAAATGGTGAACCAGCTTAAACAGAGATTATGATCCGTAAAATGGATTTATATATCATTCGTAAATTCATGGGAACATTTTTGTTCATCATTACTCTTTTAATGTCTTTGGCTGTTGTATTTGATATTTCCGAAAAAATAGATGATTTTATTCGGCATAAAGTAACCTTACATGATATTATTTTTGATTACTACTTGAATTTTATTTTTCATTATAGTAACCTATTTAGTTCAATGATCATTTTTATTGCCGTTAT
>JBIPLT010000251.1:0-4606 GCA_044368255.1 Flavobacteriales bacterium | reverse complement strand
TCCAAAATCGTTCATAATATGATAGGTTTTTATTGTGAGGCAAATTTAAGAATTGTAATAGGTTTTTGAGGATGATTTTACAGCATCTTATTCACAGGATTGACAAACGGTTAATAAATAATTTTGAAAAACTTTAACGAATAGTTAAAGTTTAAGAAGCTGTAAATGAATTACAAATACAAAAAAAGCCGATAATTACTTACCGGCTTAATCTAAATTTAAGTATTTACTAGAATAAATTCATTTGTTCACCATCATCTACCGCACCTTTTTTGGATTTTTTTGGATCTAATCCTAAACTTAATTTGATGAGTGATTCGTGCAAATCTTCTACTTCTTTCAAATTAATATCCTCGTCCGAAACTTCTGGCTCATCACCTTCTTTGGGCGCTAATAAATCCACTTGTTTAATCTTGAATGAGGTGAGTTTGTTTCCTAATGCTTTTTCGTTTTTTAAACCAACAAACTTACTTAAATCAAATTTCTCTTCTGATTTTCCACCGTCTTTACTTCGTTTATCATAATGAACAACCACTCGTGGCACATATTGCGTGGTGGCTAATTCTAAGACGGCTAATCCAACATCTGGAATAAATGGCATTTTCTTATCGGTGATATTTTCAATTACAAATCGCTTCACATAATATGCTTCTTTCTCCACATCAAAATAAATAGCAGAAACTGGTTTATTAGGATTGAATTTTTCGATGAGTATAATATCTTCTTCGAATCTTGTTTCTAATGCGAATGGATACAAACGGTAATGTCCGGTTTGATAAATCACTAGGATTCTATCATCTTTTGAAAAACTCCCTAAAGATTCTCCTCTACCTTCATCATTCAATCGAGAAATCACATCATCAAACCAAATCATTCGTGCACCAAGTGTAGAAACACCTTGTTCTTTCTGTGTAATTTTACTTACTTGATGTTTAGTTAAAATATTTCCACCTGAATTCATTCCTTTTATTGCCAACTGACTTAAATCAAAATCAAAAACTGGCTTGCGCAATTCTGGTTTTGGTTTTAATTTTACATTGATTGTTTCAGATTCTCCATTAGGATTTGCGGTAAAATAAATCACTTTTACATTCTTATCACCTTTTCCAATTTCATATTCCTTGTCTCGGATAATTCCTTTTACATTGAAGCGTTTCATCATGGCAGGACTTTTTCCATCTTGGTAGATGTAATGATAAACCATTCGTTCATCTGCTTTATGCCAAATATTCGCGTAAATAATTCCTTTACCAACGAATTTTTTATCAGAAGCACGAGTAACAATCATTTTTCCATCTTCACGAAATACAATGATGTCATCCATTTCTGAACATTCCATCAAAAATTCATCATTTCTTAATGAAGTACCAATAAATCCTTCGGCACGATTTACATACATTTTCTTATTCGCCACAATAACTTTTGCGGCTTCAATCGTATCAAAAATCTTGATTTCAGTTTTACGTTCTTTTCCTGCAGAATATTTTTTCTTCAGGTTTTTATAATATTCAATCGCATATTCAATTAGATTTTTTAAATGATTTTTTACATCTTTAATTTCTCCATTCAATGCTTTGATTTGATCGTCGGCTTTATTACTATCAAACTTAGAAATTCTTTTTATTTTAATATCCGTTAATCGAACTACATCTTCATCTGTAACGGCACGTAATAAATGCGCAATGAACGGCTTCAATCCTTTGTGAATTGTGCTTACTACACCATCCCAAGTTTCTTCATCCTCAATTCTTCGGTAAACTTTTTTCTCAATAAAAATCTTTTCTAAAGAAGCGAAATGCCATTGTTCATTTAGTTCTTTCAACTTAATGTCCAATTCCAATTTCAAAAGATCCAATGTATTTTGAGTAGCAATCTTTAACATCTCTGTTACTCCAACAAATCGAGGACGATCTTTTTCAATCACACAAGCGTTTGGAGAAATAGCTACTTCACAGTCGGTAAATGCATATAATGCATCAATTGTTTTATCAGGAGAAATATCAGGATGTAAATGAACAACAATCTCTACATTTTCACTGGTATTATCTTCAATTTTCTTTATCTTAATTTTTCCCTTTTCGGTTGCCTTCACCACTGACTCAATTAATGAAGAAGTAGTTGTGCCAAATGGAATTTCTTCTATTATTAACGTTCGTTTATCTTCTTGACGAATTCTTGCACGAACGCGTATTCTTCCTCCTCTTAAACCATCGTTGTATTGGCTAAAGTCTGCCATACCGCCCGTTGCAAAATCAGGTAAAATATGTGGTTTTTTACCTCTTAAAACATCAATGCTTCCATCAATCAATTCAATGAAATTATGAGGGAGAATTTTACAAGCTAAACCTACGGCGATACCTTCAGCTCCTTGCGCTAATAAAAGCGGGAACTTCATTGGTAAATTCATCGGTTCCTTATTTCTACCGTCATAGGAAGATTGCCAAGTGGTAGTTTTGGGATTAAAAACAACCTCTAAAGCAAATTTAGATAAACGTGCTTCAATGTATCGAGCCGCTGCTGCAGAATCTCCAGTTAAAATATTACCCCAGTTTCCTTGCGTATCAATTAAAATATCTTTTTGCCCGATTTGTACCAATGCATCACCAATAGAAGCATCACCATGAGGATGATATTTCATCGTATGACCAATTACGTTAGCTACTTTATTGTAACGACCGTCTTCCATTTCCTTCATAGAATGTAAGATTCTTCGTTGCACAGGTTTTAATCCATCACTGATTCCAGGAACTGCACGTTCTAGGATTACATAAGAAGCATAATCTAAAAACCATTCGCGATACATTCCTGAAAGTGGAATTACATTTCCCATATCACCCTCACCAGCTCCGGTTTCAAATTCAAATGAATCGAAACCTTCTTCTTGTTGTTCCAGTTTTTTGCGAATGGAATCCAATTTATTTTTTGGATCTTTATTGCCTTTACTGTTGTTTTTTTTCTTAGCCATAAATATTAATTATCGAAATTCCCAATTGAAAATTTATTTTTTCTTCAATTCATTTAACAAAGCCTTTTCAAATTCATTCTCTAAATCATCATCTACTTCATCCATCTCAACTGTTTCTAATTCTAAATCGTCTTCTGATTCGATTAATTCATCCTTTTCTACTTTTAAATTTTCTATAATAAAATCTTGGCGTTCGGGAGTATTTTTACCCATGTAATAATCCAATAATTGCTGGATAGAATCTTTACCCACCACCACCGGTTCGAGACGAATATCATCGCCAATAAACATTTTAAATTCATCTGGAGAAATTTCTCCCAATCCTTTAAATCGTGTGATTTCTGGATTTTTACCCACCTTACGCATGGCTGCTTGTCGTTCTTGTTCAGAATAACAATAAAATGTTTCCTTCTTATTTCTCACTCGGAAAAGTGGTGTTTGAAGAATATATAAATGTTGATTTTTTACTAAATCAGGAAAAAATTGCAAGAAGAAAGTCAATAACAATAAACGAATATGCATACCGTCTACATCAGCATCTGTTGCAATGACAATATTATTGTATCGCAAATTTTCCATTTCATCTTCAATATCCAGAGCGGCTTGAATCAAATTGAACTCTTCGTTTTCATAAACAATTTTTTTGGTGAGTCCGTAAGTATTAAGAGGTTTCCCTTTCAAACTAAAAACGCCTTGAGTATTTACATCACGAACTTTGGTAATAGAACCAGAAGCTGAGTCTCCCTCACAAATAAAAAGTGTTGAATCTAGTCTGCGTTCATTCTTTAAATCTGTTAAATGGACTCTGCAATCACGTAGTTTTCTGTTGTGCAAACTTGCTTTTTTGGCTCTATCACGAGCTAATTTACGAATACCAGAAAGTTCTTTTCTTTCTCTTTCGGCAGATAAAATCTTTCTAAGAATAGCATCGGCAGCTTCTGAATGTTTATGTAAATAATTATCCAGAGATTGTTTTAAGAAATCATAAATAAATGCACGAACCGATTTTCCTCCTGGTTCTATTTCTTGAGAACCTAATTTTGTTTTTGTTTGAGATTCGAAAACGGGTTCAACAACTTTAATACTTATCGCGGCACAAATGGAAGTACGAATATCTACTGCTTCAAAATCTTTTTTGAAAAAATCCTTAATTACTTTCGCCACCGCCTCTCGAAAGGCTGCATGATGTGTTCCTCCTTGAGTAGTATATTGTCCATTTACGAAAGTATAATATTCTTCTCCATAAGAAGAAGTATGAGTCATTGCTACTTCTATATCATCTCCTCGTAAGTGAATTATTGGATATAAAATTTCTGAACTTCCAATATTTTCTTTTAATAAATCTAATAAGCCATTTTGTGATTCAAAGCGAGCGCCATTATACATAATCACTAATCCTGGATTCAAATAGCAATAATTCCAAAGCATTTTCTCAATGAAACCTGAACGGAAATTATAATTTTTAAAGATTTGACTATCGGGAACGAAAGAAACTAAAGTTCCATCAGGCTTATCTGTTTTCTCTTGTTTTTTATCCGATTTCAAATCCCCACGAACGAATTCCGCTTTTTTCAATTGTCCGTCACGCACGGCTTCAATGTAAAAAGATTCAGAAAGTGCATTTACTGCTTTTGTACCTAC
>JBIPLT010000250.1:0-4608 GCA_044368255.1 Flavobacteriales bacterium | reverse complement strand
CAAGTATAATGAAGGAATTTCTGCATTTGAAAATGGAAAATTAGAGGATGCCATTTCTAAATTTTCGGAAGCAATTAAAATTGAACCTCAATATGGAAAAGCCTATTTTAACCGCGGAACAGTTTACGCTCAACAAAATAAATCGGATGAAGCGGTTGCTGATTTTGAAAAAGCTGCAGGATTAATCAAAGATCACCCCGACAATGCTTGGTTCCAAATTGGAATGATTAGAAGTGATCAACGTGAGTTCACTCCAGCCATTGTAGCTTTTGATAAGGCAATCGGCGTAAATAAGGAAGTGGCAAAATATTATTACTACCGAGGAGTATGTTATTTCCAAAAAGATGAATATGAAAAAGCCATCGAAGATTTTTCTGGTGCTATTCTTTACGATGCAAAATATAGTTATGCCTATAATGATCGTGGAAGTTGCAAGAAAAAAACGGGTGATATAGATGGCGCTATGAATGATTACGAAAAAGCCATACAGTTAGATCCTAAATCTGCTTTTGCCTATAATAATTTAGGTTCTGTAAAAAGAAATAAAAAAGATTATGCTGGTGCCATTGCAGAATATAATAATGCGATTCGTTTGAAACCAGATTATCATATTGCCATTAATAATCGTGGTTCTGCAAAATTTGATGATGGAAAATATGAAGATGCCATTAAAGATTTTACAGAGGTAATTAAACTAAAATCTGATTATGCTTATGCTTATAATAATCGTGCAGCGGCTTATATTAAACAACAGAAATATAAAGAAGCAATAGCCGATTGTGATAAAGCCATTTCCTTGGATGCTAATTATGGCTTTGCTTTTCTCAATAGAGGAATTGCGAAAGAAAGCTTACGTGAACTTCAAGGAGCCTGTGATGATTGGTTGAAAGCCTTAGAGCAAGGAATTGAATCGGCCGAAGTTTATTATAACAGCGGAGTTTGTTCGGATATAGAGAAATATAATAATTAAGAACAATTTCACGAACACAGTGAGTAATTAAGAATTAAGAATCAAAAGCTATGAAAAAGCATTTATTATATATTTTATTCAGCGTTTTTACTGTAACAACATTTGCTCAAACAAAAGATACTCCTTTTGAAAAAGAATTTTTCAAGGATAAAAAAGACGAATACAAAGAAGCAAAAAACGAATTTGAAAAAGGTGTAAAACTTTACGAATTGGGAATTTATAAATTCGTTGAAGCTATTCCTTTTTTAGAAAAAGCATACGATTTCAATCCGAACTATTCCGTTTTAAACTACATGCTTGGCAGAAGTTATCTTTCATCTATTCATAAACAAAAAGCTTTGTCGCACTTTTTGAAAGCGTATGAATTGAATCCGAATGTTCATCCAAATATTAATTTAAAAATTGGACAAGGATATCATTTGAAATACGAATGGGAAAATGCCAAAAAACATTATACCTATTATAAAAAGGCATTGAACACCAAAGATCAGTTAGGAGAAATTGAATTGGTTAATAAACTAATTGAAGAATGCAATACGGGAAAAACTTTACAAGCACATCCCGAAAGAGTTTGGATTGATAATTTAGGTTCTACGATTAATAATGAATACCCAGAATATTCTCCGTTTATTTCTGCCGATGAATATACTATTGTCTATACTGCACGAAGAACCGATTCAAAAGGAGGAAACGTGGATGATCATCCAGTATACGGTGACAATATGTTCTTTGAGGATATTTATGCAGCAAGACGTGATGAAACAACTGGAAAATGGATGACACCCGAAAACATCGCTAACATTAATACAGAGAATCACGATGCCACTGCAGGACTATCACCAGATGGAAACCGAATGTTCATTTATTATGGTGATAAAGGAGGAGGAGATATTTATGAATCCTATTTTAAAGATGGTAAATGGTCGAAACCAGAAAAATTAAATAAAAATATCAATACCGAACATCACGAAACATCTGCTACCATTTCATTCGACGGAAAGCAATTGTATTTTATTTCGGATAGACCTAATGGTATTGGACAAATTAAAGGAGTTGACAGCACTAAAAATCACGATATCTGGGTTTCTAATTGGGATGAGAAGAAAAAAGATTGGGGAGTTGCTGTTAATTTAGGCCCTACTATCAATACCAAATATGAAGAACGTTCTTGCTATTTTCATCCTGATGGTGTAACGATGTATTTATCGTCAGATGGTCATACCACAATGGGTGGATTAGATGTATTTCAAGCGAAATTAGAAGATGGAAAATGGACAGCGCCTGTTAATTTAGGATATCCAATTAATACTCCCGATGATGAAGTTCACTTTGTGGTTTCGGGTAGTGGTCGTTATGGATATTATGCTTCTTTCCGCCCAGAAGGAAAAGGTGAAAAAGATTTATACCGTATCACTTTCCTTGGACCAGAAAAATTACCATTGACCAATAGCGAAGATAATTTGATTGCTTCATTGGTAAATCCGGTAAAAGAAATCACTATCGAACCAAAAGTAGAAGTTACTTCAAGTAATTTGGCCATCCTAAAGGGTATTATTCGTGATGCTAAATCATTTAAACCGTTAGAAGCAAAATTAGATTTGATCAATAACGAAACAAATGAATTAGTAGCTTCTTTCTCGAGTGATCCAACCACTGGAAAATATATGGTGACTATTCCAGGAGGAAAAAATTATGGTATTGCCGTGAAAGCTGAGGGATATCTTTTCCATTCTGAAAACTTTAATTTACCAGCATCTTCTGGGTATAAGGAATACGAAAAAAATATTGATTTAAAACAAGTAGAAGTGGGTGCAACGATTGCCTTGAAAAACATTTTCTATGATTTTGATAAAGCAACCTTGACTTCTTCTTCTACCAATGAGTTGGAACGATTGAATAAATTATTGGTTGATAATCCTACGGTGAAAATCGAGTTAGGTTCACATACGGATAGCCAAGGAAACGATGCGTATAATCAAGCGCTCTCTGAAAAACGCGCAAAATCGGTAGTGGATTATTTGGTTGGAAAAGGAATTGCTCCAGATCGTTTAACTTCTAAAGGATATGGAGAAACTAAATTAATTATTTCGGATGCGGAGATTTTGAAAATGAAAACCAAAGCAGAAAAAGAAGTTGGTCATCAAGAAAATAGAAGAACAGAATTTAAAATTACCAGTAAATAAACAACTATTTTATAGTAAATCCCTGGTAGAAATATCAGGGATTTTTTTTTACACTAACTTTAATTTAATAAACACCATGAAAAATGATCTATCCAAATTAATTGAAGCAGAAAATAAAGCAGCTATCTTATTTGAAGAAATTCAAAATAAAAAATTAATTATTGAAGGTAAATCAGAGAAAGAATTAAATTCAGAAATATTTAATTTAGCGCTTGAACTTTTTAATATTAAAAAATATTGGCATAAACGAATAGTTAGAGCTGGAAAAAACACTTTACTTCCTTATCAGGAAAACCCACCGGATTTAATTTTACAAGGAGACGATATTTTATTTTTAGATTTTGGGCCTGTATTTGATGAATGGGAAGCTGATTTTGGAAGAACCTATGTTATCGGTTCAAATGAAAAAAAACTAAAACTAAAACAAGATGTGGAGTTGGCTTGGCACGAAGGAAAAAAATATTTTATCGAACATCAAGATCAAATTACTGGTGCCGAATTTTATAATTTCACTTGTGAATTAGCTAAAAAATATGGCTGGGAATATGGCAATGAACATAGCGGACATTTAGTGGGTAATTTTCCGCATGAAACCCTTCTTGGAGAAGAACGAATCAATTATATACATCCTGAAAATAATCTTTTAATGTCTAATAAAGATCCCTTCGGTAATGACAGACATTGGATATATGAGATTCATTTTATTGATTCCAATTTGCAAATTGGCGGATTTTTTGAGCAACTGCTGTTTTGAAAAATACGTTGTATAAATTATACACGCCAATTTAACTACTTCATCAAACCATGCTCCTTAAGTTCTTCCTCTATTTTACTAATCGTTTTTCCGGTTACTACTCTACCAATTACCACTTGGTAACCAATTCCCATTAATAATTTATTCAACCAATTTCCTCCAACCGATTTTTTAAAAACGGCTTTGTATCTTTTTCGAAATAAGTTTGGCAGTTCTCTTCGCAATTGTTCATCATATTGTGGCCATGGTAAATAATATTTTTCAGGTATTTTATCATATCGTTTATCCCAATCTACATCAGGAATAATCGGCGCATGAATTTTACCCGTTGCTTTATCTGTCATAAAAAATCTTTCTTGAGCGGCTAAATTGTGGTAGCCTTTTTTGAAAATCGGATTCTCCAATGGATCTTGAATCGTATAAACATCTCGTAAAAATTTCTGAGCATTGTATCTTCCTAAAAAATAATCATGCGTACGAAAATGATAATCAAAAAATCCACTAAAGCCACCTAAGGCTCCACAAGCAATGGCTTTGGCTCCTTCTGCATACTCATCATTGCCACGATTTCGCTTCGGAACAATCATGTATCGACTGGCATTCATCGGATCCATGGCCATTTCAATATCTTCTTCCTTGAAAGTTAATTGACCGCGCATCGCACCAAAAATTTTACCCGCTAAACTTCCTAATCCAAAATC
>JBIPLT010000249.1:0-4617 GCA_044368255.1 Flavobacteriales bacterium | reverse complement strand
ATCCAAATTCATCCAAGTACCTTCATCAGTGGTGAATTCTACTTCTTTATGATTTTCAGAAGGTGTATTTACATCCCATTTCTTAATTTCCTCTTGAGTGTCAGGGGAGATTAGAGAGCAAATGAGAGGAAAAAAGAATAATGCGTTCATTTTTTAAATTATTTATTCGAAAGATAATAGTTTAATAATGTAACACAAAATGAAAACAAGAAAAAATACAGGTAAGATTGATATACAAGATGAATAAAATATAAATAAGAAAACTATTGATTAGTATGAACGAATAAACTATATTTGATACAATCAAGAAAAAATATGCGCTGGAACGGTTATTTATCATTTATTAAAATACTAATTTTTATAGTTTCGCCAAGCATTTTATTGGCACAGGAGCCTATTTCATTTGAAAAACATAATTGGAAAAAAAATACCATGTCGGGTCACGTTTGGCAAAAAGAATTTATTGGTGAATCAGGTTATATTAATACAAGTGATTATGACTACGAAGATGCCTTTACAAAAGGTGTTTTTTATTTCGGGGGTGGAATTAAATTTGGTTTTAAGAATCAAATGAATCGAGGCTTTTCTATTGGCCCGGGAATTGACTGGACAAATAATAAATATTTACGTTTAAATTTATTGATTGACTTAGATTTTCTTTTTCAATATTCTATTGATATGGGTAAAGGAAGAAATTTTACTCCATCCATGTTTACTAAATTTAGTATTAGTAAAGTTTTCGCTAATGTAAATGGAGAGCCGATTCAAGAATATTATTTTAAATTCAATATTTTTCAGCTACAGATTGGAAGAATTGCGTTTGCCATGAGTGCAAGCAAAGGATTATTTAGAAATAAATATCCGCCTTATTTTGCAGATAAAGGATCTGTGTATAGTTTATCTTATATTTTTAAGAAATGAAAAAAGCAAGTATTTTATACCTCTTCATTTTAATTCTAAGTATAAGTGGAATTTCACAACGAATCAGCTCTGGACTTAATTTTAATGCTCCTTTTGGAGGAATGCTACATTTTAAACAAAACTATTATAGCCCACAAAATTATTTTCGAATTTATTTTGTTAATTCCCCAGATGCAGAAAAAGAAAGATATAATCGTTTTTCACTTTTTGGTTTTGGAAAATGGTATAAAACTATTGGGTTTGGTGCAGGATATACTGCGAAGATTGATTATAAAAGATATGCTATACGTTTAGGTTATCAATTTACTTTTATGAATAGCAACATTAAATTAAATCAGTTTGATGATGGTGGAGACTACGGAGCCATCACTATTGATGAATATCCTGCAGAGTTTATTATTCAAACCTTTCAACATCGTTTTCCTCTGACCCTTTCCATTGATTTAAAAAAGAAAAATAATTCGCCCTTTGTATTTTTCGGGGCTGAATATGGATACATTTTCACTAAAATGGAAACTATAGATTGGGATTATAGTGTTTTTTATGACCGATTCAATATTCCTTTTATGTATGGACATTATTATGACCATTCAGGATCAATCAATATGATTGCAGGTTACGGGTTTAAAAGAAAAAGGATGGAATGGATGTTTAGCTTTAAAACCAGAATGGATAAGAAAAAAAATAATTTAACGATGAGTCATTCCTTAATTGATTTCAATATGAATTTTTACTTAAGTTATAAAACGATTAAAAGAAAACATATTCTATTTATAGATGAATAAAATTATAATTTTCCTATTGCTAATTGGGTTGGGTTGCAAAAAAATAGATCCACCTTCAAACGAATTTATTGACCGAGAGTTTTGGGCAGATGCTATTACCGTAGCCAAGGTTGATTTTATTTCCAAACAAGGAAATATTATGAATTTTAATATGCATGTGGTAGCCACAAAAAATGCAGAAACTCATCATAAATATCCTAATTCATCTTTCTTTCCAGTTTCATTAGGTTTTCCCATTACCATTGATTCGATTAGTAAAAATGAAACGAATAACAATTTGGCTTTCCAAACCATTATTTTAATTGATGAAACTCCAAAAGGATGGGGGCCACAAAATACGCGAAAGTTTTTTGATGCGCTAAATAGAATGAATAGGCTTTGTAAAAATGAAAACAATCAAACTTTCGGAATAGGTTTTTATGCGCGCGATGAATATTTTGGGGAAACTCCAGTGAATTATTTTACCAATGAAAATACTGAATTTTTCAATCACACCGAACAAGAAATTATGGCATTCATCTGCAAATTCTATACTGCGTTAGGTATTCCATTAAGTTCATCTCTATATGACGCAATGAATTCTGCTCTTGATAAATTAATTGACAATCCTATTTCTCAAAATCAATCTATTACTGTAATAATGGGTTCAAATGATGATGGATTGAGTTCAATTACTTACACCAATTTCTTACAAAAATGTTTAGATAATAATATCAAAGTAAATTTAATTGCCTCTGACGTTCCTAGTTATAATTATTTTCAATTAGCCCTTTCAACAGGTGGATTTATTTCTGATAATAGCGGTACTTCAATTTCAGGAAATCATTCGAGTAGAACAGCCGAATCGGTAGTATTTCATATTTATGATATGCTTGCGCAAAATTACAAAGAGTATATTATTCATTGCAAAGCTACACGAACCACATCTTGGGTTGCTGGTACTATTTTTAATTCCTATTTGGAAGCAAATTATACGCAAGAGATCACTGGAAATTATTTCGAAGACGACTTATATGATGATTTAGAAATCAATCAAAAATTACCCATTTCCATTAAAGTGCAATAAATGTCAAAGCAAAATATACTTTTTTTATTTTTTCTCCTTTCCAATTCTATTTTTGGAATCACGCAGGATATTAAACCAGCAGTGCAGCAAGGGCATTTCAATGATGTAAAAACAATCTCCCTAAGTGAAAATGAAGAAATTTTAACTTCACAGGGAAATGACGGGCAAACTATTCGCTGGGATTTAAAAACGGGAATGCAATTAGACAGAATCATGAATGGCGGAGAAGATTTGACATTTGTTAAACCAAAAGCAAGTGGATGGATTACAACTAATATTGATACTTCTACAATTCAATTAAACGATACCATCATTCAAATAGCAGGGCCAAGATTGACAATTTCAATTAATGGAATTGTTTTAGCCGTAAGAACAACACAATACTATGACAAAGGCTTTTCCAAAATTGTTACCAATGGAAAAACCAAATACCTATTTGCCTCCTCGTTTGATGGATTAATTTATGTTTATGATAAAAAAGATTTCAAACAAGTGAAGTTATTGAAATTACATAATTCATCAGTAAATGATTTATTAATCAGTAAAAATGGGAATTCTGTTTTTTCTGCCAGCACAGATCGATCAATTATTGAATGGGATGCCCGGGAATTAATTTTAAAACGAAGATTTCATGGGTATTCTTTTAGAATAACTTCATTAGCTTTTGATTGGAAAGGATCTTCTATTTATTTGGGAAATGAAATTGGCGAATTGAAAAAATTCAATCTGAATAATTATTCTCAATTGATGGAAAACTTTAAGGCTTCCAACCATGCTATCATGGATATCATTCCTTCCATAACTACAAAAGACTCTGTTCTAAGAATTGTGACATTAGAGAATAGAATTCAAACTTTTTATCCTAAAAAAAATAAATTTTCTACGTATAAAAAATACCACCGAATTAGTTGGAAACAATCACAACAAAATGTTTTGGAAAATGGAATAGGAATGTACTTAGAGCCCGCGTTTGAAAAAACCATTTTTGATTATAATAATAATCAAACCGTAATGACCTATAGCGGAAATGAAATTAAAGGCAGATTACGTAGAAAAATAATTTTCGAAAATAAAAATACGGGCAAAAGAAAAGTAATCCGCTCTGATTGGAATAAGATTAAAGAAATGACTGTAATAAACGACACCTTAATTGCCGTTATAAAAACAATTGATATAATTGCCGAAGACATTTCTGCTCAAGAGGATGCAGAGCTTACGATTTGGAAAATAAAAAAGAAAAAACTCTATTCATTTGGCACGAAATATATCAATGTTTCAGATGTTGAATCTTATAAGAACCAATTTCTATTTATTCTCAAAAATGATTCTTTAATTATTTGGGATTTGAAATCCAATACAGAAAAAAAAATAAAAATAAAAAACCTCCATTTGGGCACCAAAATTTGGATTAAAAATGATTTTTGTTTTATTTCTGATTATGGCATTAATATTTTAGTTTATAAAATAGATGAAAAAAATGAACTTAACTATAAAGGAAATTTATTTGGTCATGATGGAATGGTTACTTGTTTGGATATTTCTCCCCTAAAAAATTTAATAGCTACTGGATCTACCGATGCAACTATAAGGTTTTGGTCATTGGATAGCCTTCAACATCTTGGCACATTGATTCCGGTAAGTAGACAAGATTTTATTATCATTGCTCCCACTGGAGAATATCAAATTACCAAGAAAGCTTATCAAAAATTTGGATTTTCGTCGGGAACCAATTTCATTTATCCCGCACAATTTGATTTAAAATTTAATATGCCACATATTGTTTTAAAAAGTATTGGTATTGGCAACAATGATGGTATTCATCTTTTGGAGAATGCCTATTTGAAA
>JBIPLT010000183.1:0-6221 GCA_044368255.1 Flavobacteriales bacterium | reverse complement strand
GTAGATTTTAGTCTTCGAAAATCGTATCGAAGGGTTGAACTTTGAACTTTGAACTTTGAACATGTCACCCTGAGTAGATTTTAGTCTTCGAAAATCGTATCGAAGGGTTGAACTTTGAACTTTAAACTTTGAACATGTCACCCTGAGTAGATTTTAGTCTTCGAAAATCGTATCGAAGGGTTGAACTTTAAACTTTAAACTTTGAACATGTCACCCTGAGTAGATTTTAGTCTTCGAAAATCGTATCGAAGGGTTGAACTTTAAACTTTGAACTTTTTACTTCTTATAAACCCCGCCCAACTCTCTAAAAAACGATACAATTTTTTTTCGGAAAACGATGAAAATAATAATGTAAGGGATGGCCATCAAATAAAGTATTCCCACATTCAATTGTTCTCCCACGGAACCCCCTGTTGTTTCTGAAGCACCTTCTGCAGTTGCTCTGCACATTGAACATCCTTGTGAAAATAAATCCACCTGCGGCAAAAGAAACGCAGTTAAAAGAAGAATGAATGGGAGCCATTTTTTCATTGGAACAAAGATAGGAATATTTGAACAAGTGATAATTGATTAATGTCCATTGTTTTGCTCATACATTTAATTCATGGCTATTGTTCTCAATTCTTTCCTATTTGGCTACTTGGCTATTGCCTAGTGGCCATAGTAAGGACTAATCATCAAATAAACCACCACACCCGTAACCGCCACATACAACCACAATGGAAAAGTTATTTTTGCCAATTTACGGTGTTGCTCAAATTTTCCGCTCCAAG
Organism: Flavobacteriales bacterium; assembly: GCA_044368255.1. GTDB lineage: Bacteria > Bacteroidota > Bacteroidia > Flavobacteriales_D > UBA2798 > CAMBFX01. The sequence continues at coordinate 5,448 of JBIPLT010000183.1, read as the reverse complement.
CTTTTACATAAGTAAAAAGTACCAATGGTATAATAATGACCGAAAGAAAAATATGTGTGATGAGAATGAAATAATAAACATATTTCAGCGCCCCGCTTCCACCATAGGGTGTGTTTTCACTGGTAATATGATATGTTACATACATCAATAAAAAGGAGATGGAAAATCCAATACAAATTTTCATCAAATTTTCATGGAGCTTCTGTTTTTTATTTTTAATCGCCATAACAGCGGCAACCAAAAATAGTGCAGTCAACCCATTTACTGCTGCATAAATCGGAGGAAGAAAATGCGTATCAAATCCTTTTATTTTTATTCCAAAAAGGGCTGCTACAGCAACAGGAATAATAATCGATAAAGCGATGATTAATTTCTTGTATTTTTTTTCGTAGTCGATAGGTGTATTCATCTTTTATTTTTCGTTTAAAATTTGACATTATTCATTCAAAAGGATTTTCGCTTCCTCAATCATCCTATCTATTTCTTTCGCTTTCGTTCCTTCATAAATTCCACGAATACGTTTTTCTTTATCTACTAAAATAAATTGACTTGAATGTAAAAATCCTCCTGGAGCCAAGGCATCTTCTTGTGCGCTCAACAAATAACCATACACTCCCAATTCGTAAATCGTTTCTTTATCACCTGTCAATAAATTCCACTGCTTAGCATTAATTCTGTTTTTATCAGCATACTTTTTTAATTTTTCTACAGTATCCGTTTCAGGATCTACAGTGAACGAAACTATTTTCACCTCATCATCCATTTTAAATGCGTTTGCAAATTTTTTCAAATTGGTCATCATCTTTGGGCAAATACTCGGACAAGAAGTAAAAAAGAAATTAGCAACATAAATTTTTCCTTCTAAATCGTTATGAGAATAAATTTCGCCTTCCTGATTTTTTAACGAGAAATTTCCAACGGTATGATAAATGGTATCTCCTTTTTCATCATTATCACGCTCTCCATAAATCGGTAGTGTCCTATATGATTTTTCTTTTTCATTGTTTCCGCAAGAAAATAAAATACTGCCAATTACTAAAAAAAATATTGCCTTAATAAATCTCATTTGCATATTTACACATTTTACATTTCTAATTCGCTAATTGGCTCATTCACTAATTCGCTAATTAATAAGCACCATAGTCCTTGTAATATTCCTTCATCAATAATTTCAATTCATCAACAAAAGTTTTACTCTTAATTCCCTCTGTCAAATCTTGAACTCCTCTCCAATAACGATTTCTATCTATCAATAAAACCAATCGTTCAAATAATTTTCTGTTATTGAATCTAGGATCTTTTATGGTAAGTAAATTACCATCACCATTATCTACATCATAAAATGATTTACTCGTATTGGCGCATACATACCATTTTCCAGGAACATAGTATTTATCATGTAGCATTTTCAATTGTGCACTATCTGCGTTATGAATTTCAGATAATACTACCACATTTTTATACTTTTTATTAGATTGAATTTCTGCAAACACAATTTGTTTGAAAGCACCCATGTAAAATCCAGATTGATTGGGATAATTTGGATTAAGAGTATTGACGATTAACGTTTTTCCCTTTAAAGAATCATCCAATTTTTCTCCAGAAACCGAGTAGATTTCAGAAACATCATATCTAAAATTTTTACCCTCTTTTTCAGGACCTAAAAAAGGTAGAATTTCAAAATGATGATCTCCCATGGAGAACAAATAGAAAAAACTGAAAGGAAGAAAACAGATACAGGTAAAAAGGAAAATCTTTTTGGCTAATTTCATTTTACTTCACACTCTGCCAAACACCATTAACAAAAACGGCTTCTGTCAAGCAGATAAATACTAGATAAAGTATAAATAAAACATAAGGGGCAAGAACGATCCACTTAAATGAACGCTTTTCATCACCTAAGTGCATAAACGACATTACAATGTACCCCGCCTTAATAATGGTTAAAACTAAGTAACCAATTTTAATCATTTGCCAAGCGTTTGTTTCTGTTCCGCCAACAAATTTCTTTCCGAAGAAAATACCCACCGTTAATTCTACTAAAGTAATCACCGTCATAATGAGGGTTACCATATAGATTTTCTTTCTTATTTTCTTTCCTGCCTCTTCATCATGATGATTGTAGAGTGAATATTCAATTAAGTCGTCTCTTTCCATGCTCATAATACAATGTTTTTATGATTGGTAAATAATTAAAGTAAGTAGAAGAAGGTAAATACGAATACCCAAACTAAATCCACAAAATGCCAGTATAATCCAATTTTTTCGATCATTTCATAATGACCTACTTTATCAAATTTACCTGCTAAAACCTGTCCGAAAATGATACAATTTATTACCACGCCAGAGAAAACGTGAAATCCGTGGAAACCTGTGATAAAGAAAAATAACATCGCATATTGAGGTGGCCCAGCAGCATTATCCGGACCATAAGAATTATACCATAAGGTTGCATTATCGCCATCGGGACCAAAATTTGAAAAAACAGTATCCGGACCAGCGATGAAAGTATACCACTCGAAAGCTTGTGAACCCACGAAGAAAATACCTCCAACGATAGTTAATCCTAACCATTTAATTACTCCTTTTTTATCCATTCTATGACCCGCTTCAACTGCTAATACCATCGTAACAGAAGAGATAATTAGAATGAATGTCATCAAAGCAACGAATCCTAGTGGAATATGTGCATGAGTGAACGGAAAGTGAGTAAACACCTCTTCAGAAGAAGGCCATGTTCCAATATAGGCATGACGATAAAATCCGTATGCTGTTAATAATCCTCCGAATGATAAAGCATCCGAAACAAGAAAAAACCACATCATCATTTTTCCGTAGCTCGTAGCAAACGGAGAACGATGACCACCTTCCCAGGTAGCGGCTGTATCAACAGAAGGATGATGAGATGAATGTGCTGACATGTGTACTAAATATTTGATGCAAGTTTAATGAATAAATTGTAAAAACAAGTATAAATATATCCAGAGACCGCCTAAAAAATGCCAATAATGACTTATCAACTTTATTTTCAAATGATTTTCACCATCAAACTTATTTTGCCATGCCATGACAGTGACCATTATCATATAAATCAAACCTCCCAGTAAATGAAGGAGATGCATTCCAGTTAAAATATAAATCATAGAACTGGCCGTATTTCCTTGCATTCTTAAATTACCATATTCTGTGGCCGAAAGCTCCTTTCCATTTTGCTTAAAAAGTTTTCCATCTTCCATTGTCAATTCCTGCCCTTGAAAAGTAATCGAAAAATCCTTTCCATATTCTCCGAATTTGGGACTAAATTTTCCGGTATTATTATCAATTACTCCGCCTACTAAACGATATCCTTTTTCATTCAATTGTTTCCAGCCTATCCATTGAGTTAAAGTAAATGTGAATCCTAACAATAAAGTAATAGTGACTAACCAATTCGATAATTTCGAATTTCCTTTTCGAAGCACCACCATTGAATATTGAATGGTTGCACTGCTCACTAAAATGACGATTGTACTAATTAAAAAAGCAGGAGGAAGAGTAATATTTACCCAGAAATTTCCACCGTGCAAAACAAACCAAGCAGAAGTAAATCCCCCAAAAAGCATAACAATACTGATCAGAGCTACCCATAAAAGATTCCTAGATGTTTTTTCTTTTAGTTCTTTTTCGGAGAGAACAATCTCCTCGGTGGTTTCGCTCATATGACTCTATTAATTACGTAAACAATTTGAATGACCGGTAGAACTATAAATGATGCGAACATTAATTTGCGCGCGTCTGAAATTTCTTGGGTATAGTGAAGTTTGTAGGCTAATCTATAAAAGAATAAACCTGTAATTCCACAAATTATCAATGATGCATTTCCAGTAATATCAATTACCCAAGGTAAAAATGAGGCCACAATCATAACTAATGTAAAAATCAAAATCTGCAAACTACTAGCGCGACTTCTACCCAATTTAGAAGGAAGCAAACGAAATCCAGCCAATTTATAATCATCGTCTAAAACCCATGCAATTGCCCAAAAGTGAGGAAATTGCCACATAAACTGAACTAAAAATAATATACCAGGAAGCAAACCAAATTCACTAGTTGCGCCCACATATCCTAAAAGAGGGGGCATTGCGCCTGGAAATGCACCAACAAAAACAGCCCAAGAACTTACTCTTTTCATTGGTGTATAGACTGCCACATACATAAATAAAGAAAGCAATCCGAGGAAAAAACAAAGTGGATTTAAAAGTGCAAGAAGCGACAAACCTCCCACCGCCCAAATTAAACTAACTATAAAAGCCTCTCGAACCGAAATGGTATTTTTTACCAATGGACGATTTTGAGTTCGCTTCATCAATTTATCTAAATCTCTTTCTAAGATCTGATTAAAACCATTGGAGGCCGCTGTTACAAAAAATCCACCGGCTATGAGAATCCAAAGTTCATTAATGACCCATTTATCTTGCATAAAATAACCCGTAACTGCAGATATCACGACTAAAAAAGTTAATCTCATTTTAGCTAAAAGCAAGTATTCTTTTAAACGCATAGAAATCGTTAACTTCTTTTCAGGATATGTGGTTGGCGCAATCAATGAATTTGAATTGTGGGCAAAGTTAAGGGAAAAATGATAGTGACAAGTATGATTTTAATGAGTAATAATCAACTCAGTTTTACCTAAAAATCAATAGGATAAAAAGAAGATGGATTAAAATCAAATCCATTGTGAAAATAATAGTTAAAAAAGATTGGAAAAATTAAGCGACTTTAAGCTTGGTAATTTTTGATTTAGAGAATTTTTGATCGGCATAATCACGAGTGATGCGCATTTCAGTTACATTTTCCATGGATGGAAGTTCAAACATGGCATCATTCAAAATTGCTTCACAAATAGATCTTAATCCACGAGCACCTAATTTAAATTCTAATGCTTTCTGAACAATAAAATCTAAAACTTCTTTATCAAAAGAAAGTTTTACTTTATCCATTTCAAATAATTTAATGTATTGCTTTACCAATGCATTTTTAGGTTCTGTAAGAATTCGTTTCAATGTTTTTTCATCCAAAGAATCTAAATAAGTTAAAACAGGAAAGCGCCCAATTAATTCGGGAATCAATCCAAAACTTCTTAAATCTTGAGGCCCAACATAACGTAACATATTATCCTTATCATCAATCATGGCGTCTTTTTCGGTAGAATATCCAATGGTTTGGGTATTAATTCTTCGAGCAATATGTTTCGCAATTCCATCAAAAGCTCCTCCGCAAACAAATAAAATATTTTTAGTATTCACTTGAATCATTTTTTGCTCAGGATGTTTTCTTCCGCCTTGAGGTGGAACATTTACTGTTGAACCTTCTAACAATTTCAAAAGTGCTTGTTGAACGCCTTCTCCACTCACATCTCTAGTAATAGACGGATTATCACTTTTACGTGAAATTTTATCTATTTCGTCA
>JBIPLT010000137.1:0-8068 GCA_044368255.1 Flavobacteriales bacterium | reverse complement strand
ATTCTCCACATTAAAATCGGCCGCCTGCAATAAACGCGATAAAATACTTTCAACGTCTTCACCTACATATCCTGCCTCTGTTAAAACTGTTGCATCTGCAATTGCGAAAGGCACGTTAAGCATTTTTGCAATTGTTCGAGCCAATAATGTTTTTCCTGTACCCGTTTCTCCTACTAAAATGATATTTGATTTTTCAATTTCAATATCATCATCTGGATTTGTTTTTTGTAATACTCTTTTATAATGGTTGTAAACGGCAACAGATAAAACCTTTTTAGCATCCTCTTGACCGATTACATAATCATCTAGAAATGTCATGATTTCAGCAGGCTTCAACAATTTCATGGATTGCTCCACTTTTGTTTGTGATTTTTGTTGTAGTTCTTCCTTTAAAATTTGCTCGGCCTGAGTAACGCAATTATCACAAATATGGCCAGTAATACCAGCAATTAATAAATTAGTATCGCGCTTTTCTCGCCCGCAAAAGGAACATTTTACATCAGTCTTACTCATGGCTCAAAAGTACGTTTATTATCAATGATGTATTCACAAATCAAAGAAAGTTTTCTGATTTTAATAAAAAAAATACCTTTAAAAAAACAATATGCGCTTTATTACCAAAATTCTAATGATTTCAGCAGCATTTTTTTAGTCAAGTGTTCCTCCTTAACCAAAGCTCCTAGAGAAGCAGACTTTACTGTAGCTCAAAAAAAATGGACCAATATTAAAATGGAAGACCTTTCTGCGGGACACGCCATCTACACTAAAAAATGCAATACATGTCATGGGTTAAAAGAAATCAAAGATTACAATCAAGATACTTGGACAAAACTTATAGATGCAATGGCTCCGAAAGCTAAATTAAATAAAACTGAAACTTTACAGCTTCGCCAGTATATTTATTCTTCAAGAGAAAATGCTACACAACGAGTGAATGTTAAATTTTAAAAAGTAAAATTAATTAAAATAAAAAAAACTCAGAGCTTTCGCCCTGAGTTTTTTATTTCCTGATTATAGCCTATTAGTATTTTATTTCTTAATAGGTCTAACTAAAACCTCATCGATCATTCCATAAGCTTTTGCTTCATCGGCAATCATCCAATAATCGCGGTCTGAATCTCCCCAAACCTTCTCATAAGTTTGACCAGAGTGATTAGCGATGATTTCATATAATTCTTTCTTCAATTTCTGAATTTCACGAGCGGTGATTTCGATATCTGATGCTTGTCCTTCTGCTCCACCTAATGGTTGGTGAATCATTACACGTGAATGTTTCAAAGCTGTTCTTTTTCCATGAGCGCCTGCACATAATAAAACAGCACCCATCGATGCAGCCATTCCTGTGCAAATAGTCGCCACATCTGGTGCGATATATTGCATAGTATCGTAAATTCCAAGACCAGCATAAACTGATCCACCAGGAGAATTCATATAAATTTGAATGTCTTTTTTATGATCAACACTCTCTAAAAAGAGTAATTGTGCTTGAACAATATTTGCTACTTGATCATTAATTCCTGATCCTAAGAAAATAATTCTATCCATCATCAAACGAGAGAAAACGTCCATTTGAGCAACATTTAATTGACGTTCTTCGATGATATAAGGAGTCATTGAGTTTTTAATGGCGGACGTATAGCTATCATAAGTTGTGCTATTTATTCCTCTATGCATGGTGGCATATTTTCTGAATTCGTCTTTTGGAAACATAGTTTTTTGTTGTTGGTTGGGTTAAATGTAAAGATTAATTTGAATTCAAAATCTCAAAAATCAGACCTGTTAAAAAAAAGCCCCGATTTGTCAGTCGGGGCAGTAAGGTTGTCAGTAAATTAATGATGATGATGGTGTTCATGCTCGTGATCGTGGTCATGATCGTGCACGTGCTCGTCTGGTTTCGGATTAGCAATCTTTCTAAATTCATCCAAAGAAATTTCTTTTGTATCTAGTTTCACAGCGCCACGGATTACAGTCATTACTTTTTGATTGTATAAATCTTCATATAATCGCTTGCTTTCATCTTTATTCGTCAAAATTCTCATCGCGCTTTGTGTTAATTCCTCATCACCAGGTGCAGCTAAACCATAACGAAGATATTGACCAGCTAAATATCCTTTGGTAAAATCTAAAGCTTCGGCATGATCCACTTTCAAATCATTATCCTTGATAATTTTATTTTCGATCAACTGCCATTTTAAGCCTCTTGCATAAGACGGATAATCGTGTTCAATTTGTTCTTGAGTTACTTCTTTTTCATTGGTAGCAGCAATCCATTTTTTGATGAACGCGTCAGGTAACTTCATGTCGATTGAATTCAATACATGCTCCACTACATCGCGATTAAAAACTTTTTCTGAATCATTAGCAAACATTCCTTTCAAGTCAACTGAAACACGAGCTTTCATATCCTCCAAAGAGTTCACCTGTCCTTCACCAAACATTTTATCATAAAATTCCTGAGTCAAATCAGCAGGCTCTACTCTTTTAATTTCATTTAATGTAAATCTGAAATCACTTTTCACTGCATCCACTTGTTCTGGTTTAATTCCTAGCATAGCAGCCATATCTGCCTTGCTATGGGAAACCTTACGCGGATTTACATCAATTTTATCTGTTGCTTTTAGTCCGGTTAATCTTTCTCTTAATTTATCATCGTGTAATTGTTCTACAGCAATAGATGCATCGTGTTTAATTCCTTGCTCTAAAATATTTCCGTTTTCATCTAATTGTTCGAATGTTCCGAACAGCATATCTGATTTATCACTCACTTCTGCAGTTACTAATTTGCCATATCTGCGAGTTAAATCATCCATTTGTTTGTTCACCAATTCCTCATCTACTTTTACACTGAAAAAAGGAAAAGATATTTTTGAAAAATCAATAGAAAAAACTGGTGCTAGGCCAACTTCATAGGTAAAATCCATTGTTCCCGGGTTATCCCAATCAACAGCCTGATCTTCCATTTTAGGCATTGGGTTTCCTAAAATATCAATTTGATTTTCGTTGATGTATTTATATAAAGATTCGTTTAGAATTTTATTCACCTCATCGGCTAATAAAGACTTTCCATGAATTTTTTTCACCATAGAAATGGGAGCATGACCAGGACGAAAGCCTTTCATGTTCACTTTTTTGGTGTAATTCTTTAATGAAGTTTCATATTGAGGATGATAATCTTCTTTAGCAAGTGATATTTTCACGATTGCATTTAGTTCATCGATGTTTTCCTTAGTGATTTGCATAATGATATACTTTAAATTTTGAAGGGCGACAAAGGTAGAAAAAAATTGGAGTTTTTTGTTAATTTGGATGAAAAAGACAAAAAAGTAATCTATTGATATTAAGGTATTTTAAAATAAAAAAGACAAGTAAAAATTAATTTAATCGCCATCTTTTATTTCCGTGCGGGTGAAGGGACTTCCTTCGATAAACGCAGGATAAACTGCTCGCGCCTTCAATTAGTTCCAAAAAAAAGACGAGTAAAAATTAATTTACTCGCCGTCTTTTATTTCCGTGCGGGCGAAGGGACTTCCTTCGGTAAACTCAGGATAAACTTCTCGCCCCTTCAATTAGTTCCAAAAAAAAGACGAGTAAAATTAATTTACTCGCCGTCTTTTATTTCCGTGCGGGCGAAGGGACTCGAACCCCCATGCCGTGAAGCGCTAGATCCTAAGTCTAGTGCGTCTGCCAATTTCGCCACGCCCGCAGTTTGAAAATCGTTTAAAGTTTAAGGTTAAAAGTTCTTGAGGAACCTTGAATATTAAACATTGAACATTATTAACCCATTTTAAGACTTAAGAAAACTATCAAAATTTAAAGTTCTTGGAAGCCTTGAACATTAAACTTTGAACTTTCCATATTCTTTCAAAAGGATTGCAAAGATAAACGTTTCCATTCAACTGCAAAATTGAATATCATTACCTTTGTAAAAAAAAAGTATGCTTTCAATCCATCCAAAGGATATTCCGATTCCAAAATTACACGGCTATTTGCTTGGCGCTATCGGGCCAAGACCCATCGCTTTTGCCAGTACCATTGATAAAAACGGAAATCCAAATTTAGCCCCATTTAGTTTTTTTAATGTATTTAGTGCTAATCCACCTATTGCGGTTTTTTCTCCTGCAAGAAGTGGAAGAACAAATACTACAAAACATACTTATGACAATGTAAAAGAGGTGCCTGAGGTGGTCATTAATATTGTCACCTATTCAATGGTTCATCAAATGTCGTTGGCAAGTTCAGAATATGCAAAAGGGGTAAATGAATTTATAAAATCGGGCTTCACCCCAATCTCTTCTGATTTAATCAAGCCTTTTCGGGTAAAAGAAAGTCCAGTTCAATTTGAATGTAAAGTTATAGAAGTAAAAGAATTAGGTGATCAAGGTGGGGCAGGCAATTTAATTATTTGTGAGGTGGTGAAAATCCATATCGATGAAAAATATTTAGATGAAAAGGGCTCTATTAATCAACAAAAAATTGATTTAGTGGCCCGCATGGGAGGAAATTGGTATTGCCGTGCGCATGGAGAATCATTATTCGAAATTGAAAAACCTTTAACTGCAATTGGTGTTGGGGTAGATGAGATTCCTGAAGATATTCGAAATAGCGAAATTCTAAGCGGAAATAACCTAGGGCAATTGGGAAATATTGAGGCCATTCCAGACGAAACAGAGGTAAACGAATATAAATTATTGGAGCTTTCTGATATCTATTTGAAAAATGAAAAAAGTACAGAATCGCTCAAAAAAGCGCTTCATCAACACGCTAAAGACCTTTTAAATCAAGGTAATGTTAACGATGCGTGGAAAACTTTGCTCAGCTTTAATAATTAATTCTTACTAGTTTTACGGTTCATTTAAAAACACATCAATATGTCATCATTTACATTAAAAGGAAACATCAAAGTAGTTAAAGCTACACAAAGCGTCAGCGAAAAATTCAAAAAGCGTGAATTCGTTATTACCGACAATTCATCACAGTATCCTCAGGATATTTTATTTCAATTAACTCAAGATCGTTGTGATTTAATCGAACCGTATAAATCAGGAGATCAAATTGAGGTAACATTTAATATTCGTGGTCGCGAATGGACCAACCCAAAAGACGGTGAAGTGAAATTTTTCAATTCATTAGAAGCATATAAAGTTCAAGGAAGTACTTCTTCAGGTGAAACTACTTCTGCTCCAGCTGTTGAGTTTAATACTACAGATGAAGCGGACGATCTTCCGTTTTAATAAAAATTTTATTGAATAGAGTGGCAACAATTTGTTGTTTCAAAAGATGGGTTGGGAATTAAAGATGGAACGGATTATTCTCCTCCACAAATTCCATAACTAAAACAAGATCATTTAAAAGAACTAAAACATTTGCATTGCAACAGATTCCATTTTTGTAAATTTCTTGAGAAAAGACAATTATGGGTGAAATAAGTAATACAATTAAAAGTAAAAATGTTTCTTAAAATTTTGTTAGCAACATTTGGACTAAAAATTTATTATAAGATTACTGAAAAAGTAAATATTTGACTTTAAAAATAGCCTAGCCTTTTACATCATCAATCATTCTTGTGTCTAAAGCGTCTCTAAGCCCATTACCTACGAGCATAAACGAAAGAACTAAAATAGCAGTTACAATTCCTGGCAAGACGGCCATATATGCCAATTCGGTGGTAAAAAATGCTTGGTGTTCACTTATCATTGATCCCCAAGAAGGCATAGGCGGTTGAACTCCTACACCTAAAAAACTCAATCCAGATTCTATCAAAATGGCAGAAGCAAAATTGGCAGCCGACATCACAATTACTGGCCCCATAATATTGGGTAAAACGTGACGGAAAATTATTCTACCTGAGCGAAACCCTAATGAGCGTCCGGCTTCGATAAATTCCTTTTCTCTAACACTTAAAACTTGACCGCGAACGATACGTGCCACTTCCACCCACATGGTTAATCCTACTGCTACAAAAACCTGCCAAAATCCTTTTCCCAGAGCAATGGTGATAGCAATAACTAAAAGTAAAGTGGGTATTGACCAAACTACATTAATCAACCACATAATTACATCATCCACCCATCCACGATAGTATCCCGCAATAGCTCCTAGTGTGATTCCAATTAGCAATGAAATAACCACCGAAATTAATCCAACCGAAAGTGAAACAATTGTTCCTGCCATTAATCGACTAAGCATGTCGCGGCCTTGCAAATCGGTTCCTAGCCAATAAGTTTTTGTTACTATAAATTCCTCTTCTACTTTTTTAGTCAATTCTCTTATTGAAATTCGTTGCTCGTTATTCTTCAAATCAAAAAAAACAAAATCATCACCCACTCTCGATATTTTAAAATTTTCATTTATGGGGAAAGCAACATCAACCAACATAATAGGTATTTCTGTTGGCTTAAAATGAGAATGAGCAGTTCCAACATATTCCGTTATTATTATTTCAGATCCTTCTATTCGGTAATCTGAAATGGGATACCACCGGTACAAATTTTCTTGTCCTCCAAAAAAAGTCAACCCAAAAAATCCTTTATCAACTGTATTTTGGTTTTTCGTGACTTTTAAAAATTTCATTTCAAAACCCGGCTTTTGTTTGGCTACCTGAGGAACAATAAAACTTGAATTTTCGGTTTGATCAGGACGGATATTAGACCCTAAAATTGAAATCAGCGACAACAACAATATAATGACTAGACCCGTCATGGCAGGGATATTCTTACGCAAACGCTTCCAGGCTATTTTCCCTAATGAATTTGATGTATCTTCTCGCTGCACTTTTGCCATCTTTAAATTTTTCTACCCTTCCAACTCAAAGGAATTATCCATCCAATTATTGGAAGGAGAGTTGTAAAAAAAACATTCATCAAAAAAACAGGTAAAAACCAAAAAAGTAATTCCTTTTTTTTCCAATGATGTGTGACCAAAAATAGTAACAAAAAATCAACTGTGATTTTTAAACCTATTGAAATCAAAAGTAAAAGATTCCATTCGGTTGTGACGAGCTGATAGCCAGTAATGAAAATGAATTGAAAGGAGGCATGAAAAATAATCAAACCCACTAAAATTGTTATAAAATCAGAAAAAGAACTACTCTTTCGCATCCAACGGATTCTTTGTTGAATATATCCCTTAAACGATTGAGAAGTGGTTATTACCCTAGAATCTTTATCCGTTAAAAAATTTATATTGATTTTATTTTTTTTTAGTGACTGTAAAAAATAGATATCATCGCCGCTAGCCGTTTTATGATTAAATTGAAAAGGATTTAGATTTTGAAAAACACCTTTCTGATACGACAGGTTAGCGGCACTCATGCTTATGGGCTTTCCAATTTTCCCTAAACCTAATGAAACACTTTGAATGGATATCATTTCTAATTGCTGAAATTTATTCCAAAAACCTTTTTTGCTTTCCATTTCCACATAGCCAGCATTAACCCTATTTGAATCAAGAAATTCATTGGCATGTAAAGAAATCCAATTTTCAGAAAAAACACAATCTGCATCTGTAGTTAATAGGTTTTCAAATGATGATTCTTTTAATCCCATTTCAATTGCGCTTTTCTTTCCATAACTATTTTCTCTTAAATGAATTAACTTCACTTGATAATTTGGATGCGAAAAATTTTGAATTACTTCAACAGAAGAATCTGTAGAATGATCATTAATAAAGATAATTTCAGCTAGTGGATAATTTTGTTTTTCAAGAGATTTTATCAACGGTGCCAATTTGCTTTCTTCATTTCTAAATGGAATTAAAACAGAAATTCCGATTGTTTTAGAATGTTTCTTTACTATTTTTTTGTTTGAGAAAAAACCAATAATCACAATAACAACTAAAAAGAAATAAGAAATAAATATAATCAGTGTGAAGATTTCGAGCAATGCCATATTAATTAAATCTCGAATTGCCAGTAAGAAAAAGTATAGAACCTAATAAAGCTGGTAGAGCTTGATTGAGTATCCAAATCATAAATGCAGCACAAGAAACCTCTAAAACAAATCCTGTTGCCTCTCCAATAATCATTATTCCAGATAATTCTCTGACTCCTATTTTACCTAAAATTCCTGTT
>JBIPLT010000224.1:0-5390 GCA_044368255.1 Flavobacteriales bacterium | reverse complement strand
ATCTGGAAAAACTTTTTCCAATTCTTTACGAATAAACTGATCCATTCCATAATTATCAGAAATATGTAAAAACCCACCACCCATTAAATAATTTCTTAAATTTTCGGTTTCTGCATTGGAGAAAACTACATTTCCATGTCCTGTCATATGAATAAATGGATGATTAAATATTTCAGAACTTCCCACTTCAACATTAGCTACATCTTTATTGATGTTAGTAGATAAATTTTTATTACAAAACTCAATCAAATTAGGAAGAGCGGTAGGATTAGAATACCAATCTCCACCACCATTGTATTTCAAAACTGCCAACTGATAGGTATTTTGAGCCATTGCCCATTGACTTGCAAAACATAAAAGAATAAAAAAACATTTTTTCATAGTCAAATATAATTAATTTAATAAATGAAAAACTGAATTTCGAATTATTAATTTTGAGCGATTATTCGATACTTAATGCAAAATCTTCAATTGCCCTTAGGTGGCCATTGAAATGGCTTTTTTAATAGAATAAAGATTTAATATATAATTATGGAAAAAATAACTAGAATAACTAATTGCTGAAAACACGCATAAAACAAAGTAAGGCTAGAATTTTCGAATCTTTTATAATGAACCTCTTTTTTTAGCAAGATAAACTTAACTTTGTTGCCACTAAAAAACATGAAAAAATTCGAAATTCCTCCATTTTACCAATCGGGATTTATTTCTCAGATAAAATCTATTCGCAAAGAACAGGATGGTAAAAAGCGAACCTTCACCCCTACTCGATTAGATTTTGGCCCTTTAATCATTTATTTAGCTCGGCATTTTGGATTTTGTTATGGAGTAGAAAATGCCATTGAAATTTCCTATAAATCCATTAATGAAAATCCTGATAAGAAAATTTATTTATTAAGTCAGATGATTCATAACCCGCAAGTGAATGAAGATTTACAGTCGCGGGGATTGAAATTTATTATGGATACCGATGGCAAACAACTCCTTTCTTGGGATGAAATTCACTCAGAAGATATTGTTATTATTCCTGCTTTTGGCACCACTTTAGAAATTGAAAAAATTCTTAAAGACAAAAATATTTCTACAGAAAAATACAATACCACATGTCCATTTGTGGAACGTGTTTGGAATAAAGCAGAAAAATTAGGAAAGGAGAATTACTCGATCATTATTCATGGAAAAAACCAGCACGAAGAAACTCGCGCAACTTTTTCCCATAGCCAAAAAGACTCTCCAGGCATCGTAATTCGTGATATGAATGAAGCCATTTTATTGGGGAAAATCATCAATGGTGATTTGCCATTAAATGATTTTTATACGCTTTTTAAAGATAAATTTTCTCCCCATTTTAATCCTGAAAAAGATTTAAAAAGAATTGGCGTAGTAAATCAAACTACCATGTTGGCATCCGAAACACAAGCCATAGCTGATTATTTGAAAAATATAATGGCTACAAAATATGGAACAGAACAATTAAAAGATCATTTTGCAGATACTCGAGACACTTTGTGTTATGCTACCAATGATAATCAACAATCCACTTTAGAATTATTAAATTTGAACGCTAATTTGGCTATCGTTGTAGGTGGCTATAATAGCTCCAATACCTCCCATTTAGTTGAATTATTGGAACAAAAATTTCCAACGTATTTTATCAAAGGTCCAGAGGAATTTGACAAAGACACTATCCATCATTTTAATTATCCTGAGAAAAAGATGGGTAAAACCGATGGTTTTTTGCCACCAAAAAAACCTTTGGAAATTATTATCACTAGTGGTGCTTCTTGTCCAGATAGTTTAGTTGAAAAAACCATCGTTCAAATTCTAAGTTATTATTCAAATGTAAACTCATTTGAAAATATTTTGAGAAAAATTAATTTATCGCTTAATTTTTAATTTTTCAATGACTATTTTTATGAAATTAAATAATTTCAAATCGAAATGAAAGTTATCGATCTTCCGCACACCCAACTTCAACTTACCTCAGAAGGGATAATGAAAATTCGTTGTAAAGATGATTTTCATTATGAACTAGAACATGTTTTGGAATTAAATCAGGCTCAATTAGAAATTGCCAATGGAAAAAAATTTCCTACTTTAACAATAATTGGAAAATACACAGAAGCAAGCAAAGAGGCTATGGATTTTATATTTAGTAAAGAAGCCACTGTTTCTGCGCTAATGGATGCATTTGTAGTCAATTCTTTATCACAAAAAATAATCGGTAATTTTTACTTAAAAGTAAAAAAGCCAGGTATTCCTACCCGACTTTTTACTAATGAAAACCTTGCAATTGAATGGCTAAAAATGCCAAATAATTAAAGTACTTTATACACCCAATTAAATTTATCTTCTACATCACCGCGTTTCATTTTATCTAAATATTCACCCACTCTAACGGAAAAATCTTCGGGTGTTGGGTCTGCTAATTCATATTTTTTATTGCGATACCCAATTAATTTTATTCTAGCCACAGTGGCCGCTGTTCCCGTTCCAAATGCTTCCTTTAACGTTCCTTTTTTCAGTGCATTAATAATTTCATCCACATGCACACTTGTTTCTTCAACATTCATACCCCAATCACGTGCTATAGCCAATACAGAACTTCGAGTAATACCGGGTAAAATGGTTCCACTAGTATAAGGAGTAATTAATTTATCTCCAATGATAAACATCACATTCATTGTTCCAGATTCTTCAATGTATTTATGCTCTTTTGCATCTGTCCAAATATTTTGATGATATCCTTCCAACTGATTGAGTCGAGCAGGATATAAAGCAGCTCCATAATTTCCTGCCGCTTTCACTCTTCCTGCGCCTCCTTCTACTGCGCGCGAATAAACTGTTTCAATTTTTACTTTTACTGGTTCGGTATAATAATTATTCACCGGACAAGTAAATATCATGAATCGATAAGTTTCTGAAGGTTTCACACCGATATATTCATCAGTGGCAAACATAAACGGACGAATGTACAATGCAGATCCATCAAATGGAGGAATCCAATCTTGATCTAAGAATAATAATTCTTTTAAGGCTTCCATGAATAATTCTTTTGGAAATTGTGGCATACACATTCTTTCTGCAGAGCTATTCAAACGTTTCCAATTTTCCTCTGGACGAAATAAAAAGATTTCACCTTTGTCATTTTTATAGGCTTTCATTCCTTCAAAAATAGATTGCCCGTAGTGAATAGCATGCATAGAAGGATTAAAATCTATTGGTCCGTACGGTTGAATAATTGGTTTTGTCCATTGGCCATCTTTGTAATCACACATAAACATATGATCAGAAAATACTCTACCGAAAACCAGATTTTTTAAATCATGTTCACGAAGTCGAGATTTTTTTGTTCTATTCACCTCAATTCCTAAACCCGTTTTTTCTGCTTGCATAAATTGTGTTTTTCAATGTTTACGAATATAAATATTCTATCTCGTTCAAAAAAATAAGAATGTTAAACGGAGACTAATTTTTATAAAAAGGAAATGTTGAGAAATAATTTTAGCCGTTCATCGAGGCCAAAAACTCTTCGTTACTTAGGGTATTACTTAATCTGTCTTTCATGAATTCCATCGCTTCAACAGGGTTCATATCAGCTAAATGTTTACGTAATATCCAGATACGTTGCATCGTTTCTTTGTCAACTAACAAGTCATCGCGTCTAGTACCCGAAGAAATGATATCAATTGCAGGGAAAATACGTCTATTAGAAATCTTACGATCTAATTGAAGTTCCATGTTTCCTGTCCCCTTGAATTCCTCAAAAATAACTTCATCCATTTTAGAGCCCGTTTCCGTTAAGGCAGTAGCTAAAATGGTTAATGAACCACCATTTTCAATCTTACGTGCTGCACCAAAAAATCTTTTTGGTTTATGCAATGCGTTTGCATCTACACCGCCAGATAATACTTTTCCTGATGCCGGCTGAACCGTATTATAAGCACGAGCTAAACGAGTAATCGAATCCAATAGAATACAAACATCGTGTCCGCATTCTACTAATCTTTTTGCTTTTTCAAGAACAATATTAGCAATTTTAACATGACGATCGGCTGGTTCATCGAAAGTAGAAGCAACTACTTCTGCTTTTACGCTACGCGCCATATCCGTTACCTCTTCTGGACGTTCGTCAATCAAAAGAACAATCAAATAAATTTCAGGGTGATTTTCGGCAATTGCATTTGCCACATCTTTCAAGAGCATGGTTTTACCTGTTTTAGGTTGTGCCACAATCATACCACGTTGACCTTTTCCTATTGGTGAAAATAAATCTAAAACTCGTGTAGAAAGATTATCTTTTTTATGCCCAGTTAATTTAATTTTCTCGAATGGAAATAATGGAGTTAAATATTCGAAAGTAACACGATCACGAATAAAACCTGGATCACGACCGTTAATGCTTTCAATTTTTGTCAACGGAAAATATTTCTCACCTTCTCTCGGAGGACGAATTCCACCTCTAACCGTATCACCTGTTTTTAATCCAAAAAGTTTAATTTGTGATTGAGAAACATAAACATCATCTGGTGAAGCTAAATAATTGTAATCGGAAGAACGTAAAAAACCATAACCATCTTGCATGATTTCTAAAACACCTTCTGTAAATACAATTCCATCAAAATTAAATAATGGTTCTGCGGGTTGTTTTTCAGTATACGGCTTCTTAAAATCTTGTCGGTTTTGAAAATTTTGCTGCGTATTTCCTTGTTGATTTTGTTGTTGCGGTTGTTGTGCTTGTGATGGAGGATTTTGATTTTGAGGCTGCTGTTCTTGTTTGGCAAATGGATTTACAAATGGTTTATCTGATTTATAAGAATTAGTTTGCTCTTTCGTTTCTACCTTAGGATTTTCTACTGGTGCTTCTAATTTAGATTCGTCTTCACCTTGATTTTCATCTTCCACTTCATCTGCACTTTCGTTTTGTTCTAAATGAATTTC
Organism: Flavobacteriales bacterium; assembly: GCA_044368255.1. Lineage (GTDB taxonomy): Bacteria > Bacteroidota > Bacteroidia > Flavobacteriales_D > UBA2798 > CAMBFX01. The sequence continues at coordinate 449 of JBIPLT010000224.1, read as the reverse complement.
ACTCGCAATTTCATTTTCACGTTCACTTTCTATGGTAGATTCAACTACTGTTTCTTCTGAATCGTCAAATTCTTCATCAAAAAGTTGAAATGATTTTGAGTTATGTAGAGCATCATCATCTGCAAAATCATCCATTGGAACATCTGCAGATTTTGGTGGTTGTTTTTTAAATAAACTATCGCCTTTTGAAGTTGCTTTGGTATCAGAATCGGGCTTTACCGATTTCTTTTTTGAAGTGATTTCTACTTTAACGCTTTTAGGAACGCGTTTGCGTTTCTGTTTATCATCATTGTTTTCGCTCATGAAAAGGTAATTAGTTAAAATTGTTGGATTTAATCAAAAATGAAATTGAGAGCCCTTTGGTTGAATATTTACTGTAAGTAAGTTTGAACGATTAAAATGATGTTGATCATGAATCGATCAACCTTTAGGCTTGACAAATATAGAAG
>JBIPLT010000124.1:0-8915 GCA_044368255.1 Flavobacteriales bacterium | reverse complement strand
TAACATGCCCTAACATTTCATTATTTGCACCGTAAAAAATGTAATACTTGGCTAAATCGTTAGAAATTTAATATTCTGAAAACTTTTATAAATATTTGATTACTAAGCTAGATTTATTCATTAATTTTGTCTTATTCAATTGATTTAAGATTGTTCTTTACATAGCGGGCCACGAAACTTTTTCATAGCAAGTAGTGTTTCAAACTGTGGCCCGCTTCTTTTTTCACGAACCCACCACTCTATTTATTCCTCTTTAAAAACTTTAATTTGATTGTATTTTACCACCGTTACATCTGTGAAATAATGTTTCAATATTTGCTCATAAGTAAATCCTAGTTTCGACATTTTCATTGCTCCTTCTTGACATAATCCTACGCCATGCCCAAAACCACGACCGGATAAAATAACGGTATTCGATTCTCCAGGTGTAACACTGAAAAAAGTTGATTTTAATTTCATATCGGTTCTAAGGTTTTTCAAAGAAGCACTTTGATCACAACTGGTGATGCATGCTTGTCGAAAAGGTTGTTGAAAATTGATACAATAATTCAAACAAGAAGAATCTTCAACGGGCAATTTGTACTTTTTCAAATAAGCTAACCATGATTCTTGTGAAATCTCTTTTTTCCAATAAGCACTCGGTTGTGTGGTACAATAAGAATCTTTAACACTTCTTAAATAGGGAACCGATTTTGACCAAACTTGCTCTGAGTTGGCTGTTTGTCCACCACAATTTGAACTAAACGTGGCAGAAATAAGATTAAGTTCTGAATCAATAACTACAATATCATTGGTTTCTAAAACGGCTTCGGGAATTTCCTTTTTTCCGGTGATTTTCCCTTTGTAGGCTTGGCAATGTACTCCATCACATAAATTAAATCCTTCTTCTTCGTGTTTAAATCCATTACTACGCGCATACGTTCTACTAATGATGGCTTGAACTTTATAATACTCGCGTAAATGTCCCCCACCCGCTTCGGCATAAACCACGCCGGGTAAATAATGTTGGATATAAATATTGTTTAATACCAATAATGTTCCAGCCAAAATTCGAACTTTAACATTAGAGGGATAATCGTATTCTTTAGCTAATACTGGAATATGTGATTTTAATTTGAACCAAGCCGAAGTGTCTTGTGCCACCAATGAAATTTGCAAAAAAACACCTGAAACTCCACTTAAAGACGCTACCTGAACGGAATCGTTTTTGATGGTGAAATTTACTTGATCTCCCTTTTTTAGCGAGCCTAAATTAATACTGTCGTTGGAGTAAATTGAATACCCATCAGTTTGCACAGTGATGGTAATTGATTTCAAATTTTGACTTCGTAAAATACCTATATCGAATAACGAATCCTGACTAAAAAGCGGAATGTTAACTATTAGAAACAGCAATGATAAAAACAGATTTCTCATAAAAACAAAAATAAAGCACAACTACTTTTTAAATTGAGCTTTGTTGGAGAGTTTTCAACACGAGATTTGCAGTAACCTCTGAAGCTCCCCCACCACCCAATTTTGTACGTAGTTTTATGAAATCGGTTTTTATGTTTTGAATATATTTTGAATCATTTAATAATAAATCTAATTCATTTTTAAGGTTAGATTCATTCAAATCATCTTGTATTAATTCTTTAATGACTGGTTCATCCATTATTAAATTCACCAATGAAATATACTTGACTTTAATCAGTTTTTTTGCAATTTGATACGAAATTTTTCCACCTTTATAACATACTACTTCTGGAACGCCAAAAAGTGCGGTTTCTAATGTGGCAGTACCAGAAGTTACTAGAGCTGCATCAGCAACCGATAAAATATCATAGGTGCGTCCATATAAAATTTCAGTGTTTTCATCTAAAAATGGCGCATAAAATGACGCATCAATGGCTGGTGCGCCCGCAATCATAAAATGAATATTAGAAAAATGCTTTTTCATTTGAAGCATGATAGGAAGCATTTTACTAATTTCTTGTTTGCGACTTCCGGGAAGTAACGCCACCACTTTTTTATTTTCTACTTTCCATTCTCGTCGAAGAGATTTTTTTTCTTCGTCTGATTTTAATTCGATAGCATCAAGTAAAGGATGTCCAACAAAATCAACTGCAAAATCAAATTTTTGATAGAATTCCTGTTCAAAAGGAAGAATCACCATCATTTTATTTACTACTTTTTTGATGGTATGTACGCGTGATTGTTTCCAAGCCCAAACTTGTGGAGAGATATAATAGAAAATTTTAATTCCCGAAGGTTTAATTTTTTTAGCGATACGTAGATTGAATCCAGGATAATCAATGAGAATTAAGGCATCCGGATTGAATTCCAAAATATCATTTTCACATAATGAAATATTATTGAGAATAGTTTTCAAATTGGCCAACACTTCCGTAAATCCCATGAACGCTAAATCTCGAATATGCTTTACTGGTTTTCCTCCAGTTTCTGCCATTTTATCACCACCCCAGAAACGAAATTGAGCATTCGCATCTTTCAAATTGATTTGTTTCATCAAATTTGAACCATGTAAATCTCCCGATGCTTCTCCAGCAATTAGATAATATTTCATTCTTTATAAGAATTTAGCAGCCATCATAAAAGTAGCGATGAACAACATCATTCCTACAAAAACATTTGAAGCGCGATGCATCTGCCAGCGAAACTGAACAAAGTAAAATGCAAAAAGTGCAGGCAACATGGTTAAAGTGAATAATTGTGTTTGAATATCATTTCTTCCATTGATCATAATCCCAAAAAAGGCTTTTAAACTAGATGGATAAACAAATGAGAAATAGGCTAAAATCAATCCTATAAAAAATAAAATAAAAAAGAAAATCATTCCGTGCTTTGCTGTGTCGTATTTATCTTGCCAAGTTTTCATAAGTCTATAATTTGATTTTTATCGGTCATATGGTATATTCATGTGTGTTGGTATTTTAGGAATCATGAATATTTCATAAGTCTATAATTTGATTTTTATCGGTCATATGATATATTCATGTGTGTTGGTATTATAGGAATCATGAATATTTCATAAGTCTATAATTTGATATTTCAATTGTCAAATGTTTTATTTATGTGTTCATGTTTTTTAGAAAACATGAGATTCATATTTAGAATTTCCAGTTATTGAGTGAAGCTATTGAATGGTGAGCGGTCATATCAAATTGAATGGGCACTAATGAAGCATAATTATTTTGCAATGCCCACATATCGGTATCTTCTCCCGAATCAAAATTTTGAAATTTACCCGTTAACCAATAATAAGGTTTGCCCAAAGGATCGTTTCTCTTATCAAATTTATCATCCCAAAAAGCTTTTGCCATTCTACAAACCTTGATTCCTTTTAATTTTTTAGCTGGTATAGCCGGAATATTTACATTAAAACAAATTCCCTCGGGCATTTTATTGGCTAAAACTTGTTTTACTACTTGTTTTACTATTGTTTTTGCTCCAGTAAAATCGGCATCATAACTAAAATCACAGAGTGAAAATCCAATAGAAGGAATTCCTTCTAAAGCACCTTCTACCGCTGCCGACATGGTTCCTGAATAAAGCACATTCGTGCTCACATTAGAGCCATGATTAATTCCAGAAACAATTAAATCGGGACTTTTTTTCAAAATTTCATAAATACCCAGCTTCACACAATCAACAGGTGTTCCTGAAATAGCAAAAGCGCTGTGCCCTTTATGGTGATCAGAAGGATACATTCTTAATGGAGAATTAACGGTAATAGCATGTCCCATTCCCGATTGAGGTCGATCAGGAGCGATAATCAGCAAATCACCAAACGATTTTACGCATTCTATCAGCACTTTTAGACCTGGTGCTGTGATATCATCATCATTGGTTACCAGTATTAAAGGTCGTTTTTTCTTTGTTGCCATAGCACAAAGTTAGTTTTTAACCGTTTATTATGAAAACATATTCCTAACAGAGATGTGTTTTTAAACTATTTTTGTAGCCACGAAATAAATCCATGCAGAAAGAAGTAAAACCATATAATGAAGAAGGCAGCAAAAAGGAACAGGTTGCCGTAATGTTTAATAATATTTCTAAGCGTTATGATTTATTGAATCATTTATTATCGTTAGGAATAGATCATTTATGGAGAAAACGAGCGATTTCCATTATTAAAAAAGATAAGCCTAAGGTGATTTTAGATATCGCCACCGGAACGGCAGATTTTGCATTGGCATCTATGGAAATGTCTCCAGATAAAGTGACGGGTATTGACATTTCAACTGGAATGCTGGAAATGGGAAGAATAAAAATTGAAAAGAAGAATTTATCGAATAAAATAGAATTACTAGAAGGAGATTCTGAGTCAATTAATTTTCCAGATGAAACATTTGATGCGATTACTGTTGGATTTGGTGTGAGAAATTTTGAAAACCTCACAAAGGGATTAAAAGAAATACATCGTGTGCTTAAACCTGGGAAAAAGGCGGTTATTTTGGAATTTTCTAAGCCCAATAAATTCCCAATTAAAACTATTTTTGGTTTATATTCCAAATATGGAATCCCATTAATTGGTAAAGCTATTTCGAAGGATGATGCAGCTTATACATACTTACCCGAAAGTGTTGCCGCTTTTCCCGAAGGAATTAATTTTGCTATCATTTTAAAACAATGTGGATTTAGTTCCGTTGAACTAGAGCCAATGGCAGGCGGAATTGCAACTATTTATGTTGCTCAAAAATAAAAAAGCAAAACAAACGTTATTGAACGTGATAGAATGATAAATGAATGGAAGAAATATAGTTTGTTGATTTTTTTATTCGTAACGATAACCACCGTATCTGGACAAAAACAAAAGGCAATGAATCTTCGTGATTTTGATAATCATGATATACATTTTGGTTTTTTACTAGCTTATAACTCTTCTGATTTTATGATGGAAATAAAACCAGATTATACTTTTACTGATTCTATTGTATCCATTCAAAACTTTCGTCAACCTGGGTTTAATTTAGGAATTATCGGAAGTTGGAACATAAATAAAAATATTTCCCTAAGATTACTGCCTGATCTTTCTTTTCAGGATCGTGCTATTGAGTATGTGATTCAAAAAAATGATACCACATTTAAAACAGAAAGAAGAAGAGTGGAATCCACTTTTTTTAATTTCCCTCTTAATTTGAAATTAAGAACCGACCGAATTAATAATCTAGCTCTTTATATGATTGGTGGTTATCAATTTGGAATTGATATGGCATCACAGAAAGATGTAAATAATGCTGGAGAAAATGCGATCGTAAAAATAAAACGATTAGATCAATCGCTTCAAATTGGTGGCGGTATCGATTTTTTTCTTCCCTATTTTAAATTTGGAATTGAATTAAAGTTGAGTAAAGGAATGAAAAACTTATTGATTCAAGACGGAACTAAATATGCCTCCCCATTGGATGTATTACGTACAAAAATGTGGATACTCTCCTTTACTTTTGAGGGATGATTCGTGAGGTAGAAATAGTAGTGAGGCCCGAAGAGGCTTTTGACCATTCCAGTTTATTCAGACAATTTCTTCTGCAACATTATATTCGAGAGAATGAAGTGAAGTATTTTTCGGTTTTCAAAAGATCGTTGGATGCACGAAGTAAAGAATTAAAGTATCGAGTAAAGATTAAATTTTCTACGGATGAAATAATTACCGAAACTGAATACAATCCTGATTATAAAAATGTAAAAAACGCCTCTGAAGTTCATATTATTGGTGCTGGGCCAGCAGGATATTTTGCTGCATTAAAACTATTGCAAAAAGGAATTAAACCTGTTTTATTTGATAGAGGTAAAGATGTTCGTGCAAGACGAAGAGATTTGGTTTTATTGACCAGAGAAGGAAAAGTAAATCCCGAATCTAATTATTGCTTTGGTGAAGGTGGTGCAGGAACCTATTCGGATGGAAAATTATATACCCGTTCAACTAAACGCGGTGATGTAAATGAAATTCTAAAAACCTTGGTGCATTTTGGTGCTTCTCCTGATATTTTAGTGGATGCGCATCCCCATATTGGAACCAATAAATTACCGGATATCATAACCACAATGCGTGAATGTATTGAAGAACATGGAGGAGAAGTTCATTTTGATTCGAAGATGACAGATATTGAATACGATTCGAAAGGATTAAAAAGTATTACGATAAATGAAAATCAAAAAATAAAAGTTCAAAAATTGATTCTCGCTACTGGCCATTCGGCTCGTGATATTTTTGAATTATTGCATAAAAAAAATATTCTCCTAGAGGAAAAACCATTTGCATTAGGTGTTCGTGCAGAGCATCCACAGGAATTAATTGACAAATTTCGTTATCGATGTGATACTCGCCCCGAAAACATTCCACCTGCTTCCTATTCTTTGGTAGAACAAATAAATGGTTTGGGCGTTTATTCTTTTTGCATGTGCCCAGGTGGAATTATTGCACCTTGTTCAACGGCACCTGGCGAAGTGGTAACCAATGGATGGTCGCCATCCAAACGAAATAATCCATTTGCCAATTCAGGAATTGTGGTAACTATAACGCCAAAAATGACTGCTCCTTTTAAAAAATTCGGGCCATTAGCTGGAATGTATTTTCAATCTTCAGTAGAACAAAAAGCATTTGTTGCTGGTGGAAATAATTTGCATGCACCAGCTTTAAGAATGGTTGATTTTTTTGAAAACAAAGTGAGTTCTACTCTACCCGATTGTTCCTATAAACCAGGAATAGTTTCTGCCTCTTTAAAAAATGTTTTACCCTTAGAAATTCATTTGCGATTACAAAAAGCATTTAAAGAATTTGATAAATCAATGAAGGGATATTTTACCAATGAAGCGGTTGTTGTTGGAGTTGAATCTAGAACTTCTTCTCCTGTTAGAATTCCTCGAGATAATGAAACCTTAGAGCATCCTCAAATAAAAGGATTTTATCCTTGTGGTGAGGGGGCAGGTTATGCAGGCGGAATTGTGAGTGCAGCCATTGATGGAATGAGATGTGCGGAGAAATGTTGAACCCCTTCCCCGCATTCGCGGTACTTCCCCTTGGAAAGGGGAAGATTTGGATATCTCCGAAATTTAAAATTTTACTATACTTATAAAACCTCCCAATATAATTCCTGATTATTTAAGCACGATTGTCTTTATTCCTCCTCTTTCCAAGGGGAGGTGGCTCGTCTTCGAGACGGAGGGGTGGGTCAGTTAAACCAAACCGCATACCTTCTTCTTCTTAATTCCAACGCTAATTGTTCTTCCATTTTTAACGCTTCTTCGCGGGTCATTAAGTCAAGATGGTTATACAAACTAGGCCGAAGAATTTTTCCATATTTCTGAACGATATTCGAAGATAATTTATGTCCTTTTTTATTGACATAACCTGTTTTATGCTGAAGTAATCTTTCTTGTGGGGTTTTACTAGTCATTCCTACATATAAACATTCTAAAACACCATTGAATTGCGGATTGGCCGCTCGGAATTTTGCATCTACGGTAAATACCTTTTTGGATAATTCGATAACGTAGACGGAGTATATTTTTTTTGGAGAGGATTTCATTAAGACTTTATACAGAATTTCCCAATAAAAGATTCATCTAGAAATTTCTAAAGAGAATCATTTCAAAGCCTCCTCCAAATCCCAAATCACATCTTCATAATGCTCCAATCCAACAGAAACACGAATCATTCCAGGTGTAACTCCCGCTGATAATCTTTCTTCTTCACTCATCCGTGCATGGGTTGTACTTGCGGGATGTGTAACAATGGTTCTTGAATCTCCGAGGTTTGCAGTGATGCTACAAAGTTGTAATTTATCTATCAATTTTCTTCCTGCTTCTACTCCACCCTTTAATTCGAAACAAAATAAACCTCCACCCGATTTCATTTGCTTTTTAGCCAAATCATATTGCGGATGTGAAGGAAGGAAAGGATATTTTAACCATTGGATGGATGAATGATTTTGAAAATGAGAAGCAATTTTAATGGCATTATCCGCATGTTTTTCCATTCGCAAGGCGAGTGTTTCTAAACTTTTTGAAAGTACCCATGCATTAAATGGTGAAATTGCAGGACCGGTACTTCTGCAGAATAAATATATTTCGTGAATCAATTCTTTTTTTCCAGTTACTACTCCACCCAAAACACGCCCTTGTCCATCTATGTATTTGGTGGCTGAATGTAAACTGATATCGGCTCCAAATTCTATTGGTAATTGTCCGAATGGAGTGGCAAAACAATTATCTACCACCAGAATTAAATTATTCTTTTTTGCGAAGACGGATGCTTTTTCTAAATCTACTAATTCTATTCCCGGATTAGTAGGAGTTTCGAGATAAAATAATTTTGATTTTGGAGTTACAACCTCTTGCCAAGTTTCCGGTTTTGTTCCATCCACATATTTGGTAACTATTCCGAATTTGGGTAAAATTTTAGTAAAAACCGTATGTGTGCTACCAAAAACTTGTCGTGCAGAAATAATTTCGTCGCCAGATTTACTCAATGCAGCGAAGGTTGAATACACAGCAGCCATTCCTGATGCGGTGGCAAATCCAGCTTCTGCTCCCTCTAATAATCTAACTTTTTCGGCTAATTCATCGGCATTGGGATTAGAAAAACGAGAATAAATATTTTCATCATTCTCATCTGCAAAAGCAGCACGCATCGTTTCTGCATTCCCAAAAACGAAACTCGAAGTTAAATACAATGGAACCGAATGTTCGTTTTGTGATGTGCGTTCAGTTTGTGTTCTTATGGCAATAGTTTCGGGATGTAAATTTCGACTCATATCATTTTACCGTTTAACTCAATTTCGGAGGTAATTTTTGCTGTTGGTTCCATTGTTTTAGCCACTGAACAATATTTTGTCATGCTTAATTCAACGGCACGATACAATTTGTCTGCGGGTAAATCACCTGTAAAAATAAATCGCACTTTAATATTT
>JBIPLT010000248.1:0-4638 GCA_044368255.1 Flavobacteriales bacterium | reverse complement strand
ATGAATAAAGCTGTTGCCGATATCATGACCGATGAAAATTTGATTACCGCTAGTGAAGGAATGGATTTATTGCATGCAGAAGGAATTCTCCAGCAGAATAAAATTGAAAAATTACCAGTAGTTGATGCAGAATTTAAATTAGTAGGATTAATTACCTACAGAGATATTATTAAACTAAAAGAGCATCCTAACTCTTGTAAAGATCATTTAGGGAGATTACGTGTAGCTGCAGCTGTTGGAGTTACAGGTGATGTAATGGAAAGAGTTGCCGCATTGGTAAATTCAGGTGTAGATGCAGTGATAATTGATACTGCGCATGCCCATTCAAAAGGTGTGGTAGATACGTTAAAAAGTGTTAAGAGTAAATTTCCAGAATTAGAAGTAGTAGTTGGAAATATTGCTACCGGAGAGGCAGCAAAAGCCTTGGTTGATGCGGGCGCTGATGCTGTAAAAGTAGGAATTGGACCTGGATCTATTTGCACCACAAGAGTAATTGCAGGGGTGGGTGTTCCACAATTAACTGCCATTATGATGGTGGCTGAAGCAATTAAAGGCACAGGAGTTCCGTTGATTGCAGATGGAGGTGTTCGTTATACAGGAGATATTGTGAAAGCATTAGCGGCAGGAGCTGATACGATTATGCTTGGCAGTATGTTTGCAGGTGTTGAAGAATCTCCTGGAGAAACAACTATTTTTGAAGGCAGAAAATTCAAATCATATAGAGGGATGGGTTCCATTGAAGCTATGCAACAAGGCTCAAAAGACAGATATTTTCAAGACATGGAAGATGATGTAAAGAAATTGGTGCCAGAGGGAATTTCGGGAAGAGTTCCTTACAAAGGAAAATTGAGTGAAGTAATTTACCAATTGGTGGGTGGTTTAAGAGCGGGAATGGGATATTGCGGTGCCGGAACAATAGATAAACTTCGCACAGCAAAATTCATTCGAATTACAGCTGCGGGAGTGAGAGAAAGTCATCCGCATAATATTGCTATTACAAGTGAAGCTCCAAATTATAGTGCACGTTCATAAAATAAAAGATATAACAATGAAAAGTAAAAAAACAATTTTAACAGGAATTCTTGCATTGACCATGATGATTTCTTTCGGTCAAACAAAAGATCCTATTTTAATGAAGGTAGGAAGTAAAACAGTTTCCAAAGAAGAGTTTAAAGCTATTTTCACTAAGAATTTAAAAGATTCAGTGATTACACAGAAAGCTTTAGACGAATACATGGTCTTATTTACCAAATTCAAATTGAAAGTCACAGAAGCAGAATCGTTAGGTTTAGATACTACGCAAAAATTTCGTGATGAATTAGTAGGTTATCGTAAACAATTAGCAAGACCGTATATGACGGATAATGCCATGAGCGAAGAATTGGTTAAAGAAGCTTATGATAGAATGAAAGAAGAAATTCGTGCCAGTCATATTTTAGTGAAATGTGAATTGGATGCTATCCCAAAAGATACTTTGGTTGCTTACAATAAAGCATTAGCATTTAAAAATAGAATTTTAAAAGGAGAAAATTTTGCAACGGTAGCAGGAAGTAAAACGGGGTCTGATGATCCAAGTGCGGTAAAGAATGGTGGAGACATAGGTTATTTCACAGCAATGCAAATGGTTTATCCTTTTGAGTCGGCTTGTTATAAAATGAAAACGGGAGATGTTTCTAATCCTATTAGAACTAAGTTTGGTTATCATATCATCAAAATAACAGATAGAAGAGCAGCACGTGGACAAGTGAAAGTTGCACATATATTAGTTGCTTCAAAGGATGAAGATGATGCGATGGTTAAAGAAGCTGCATCTAAAAAAGCGAATGAAATATTGGAAAAAATTAAAGCAGGAGAAGATTTTTCAAATCTTGCTAAACAATTTTCAGATGATCAAAGTAGTGCAAAGAAAGGTGGGGAACTAGCTATGTTTGGCCCTGGTAAAATGGTTTTGGAATTTGAAAACGCATCCTTTGATTTAAAAAATGTGGGAGATTTCAGTGGATTAGTTAAAACATCTTATGGATATCATATTATTAAATTATTAGAAAAAGTTCCATTGCAAGCATTCGATGAAATGAAAGGTTCTTTGAAACAAAAGATTTCTCGTGATTCACGCTCAGTAATTCCCAAAAAAGCCTTTGTAGATAAATTGAAAGCAAAATATAAATACAAAGAAACTATTTCAACTTTAGATTTATTTTACACCACAGTGGATACAAGCATTCTTCAAGGTCGTTGGAGAAAAGAGTACATGATGGCTGCAAAAACGTATGTTCGTCCAACTGGTAGCGGTTCAAGTTCTAATTCAGAAGGTCAAGGTTTAATTAAGGAAGTGAAAGAAGAAAAAAAGGAAGTAGTGAAAGAAGTGATTCCGGTTGATCCAAAGAAAGTAGAAGTGATGAAAAAGAAAATCATGTTCAGTTTCGCTGATAAGAAATTTTCTCAATATGATTTTGCCGTTTATTTGGAAGCCAACCAACGCAATGATAAAACCGTTGATTTGAAAAAATACATCGAAGGTTCTTACCGTTATTTCATGCAAGACCAATTGAACACTTATGAAGATTCTAGATTAGAAGAAATTTATCCAGAGTTTAGATTGTTGATGAAAGAATATCGCGATGGAATTTTATTATTTGAATTAACCGATCAAAAAGTGTGGAACAAAGCAGTGAAAGACACTGCTGGGTTGCGTATTTATTACTCAGAAAATAAGAATAAATACATGTGGCCGGTGAGGTACGATTCAGAAATTTATATTTGTTCATCAGCAGAAATTGCCAACAACTTAAGCAAAGATTTAACAGCGGGATATATTGAAAAAGAAAAAGTGAAACCGGTTGAAGATTTAAAAGATGATAAGTCAAAATCAAAAGGTAAAAAAGGGAAGTCAAAAAATGCTGGCCCAGAATTTGAAAAATTACCAATAACCAATGAGTTGTTAAAAGAAAAATACAATAAAGATTCTCAGTTGAATTTAAAAATCGAATCTGGAAAATATCCAAAGGATGATAAAGAGATTTTGAAATCTACCAATCTTCAAGTGGGAACGACGCAAGTAATTGAGAAGGACGGACAATTTATAATTGTGAAAATAAAAGAAGTTCTTCAACCTATGAATAAAACGTTAGCCGAAGCAAAAGGAGTTATCACTGCCGATTACCAAGGGTTTTTAGAAAGAATTTGGATAGATGAACTGGAGCAAAAATATAAGGTAGAAGTTTTTAAAGATGTTCTTTACAGTATTAAATAAAATCAAGAGTGCCGGACACGTTCCGGCTTCTTTTTTTAAAGTTGTTTTTTTATCAGCTTTTATTTTTGTTTTCTCTTGTTCGTCCAATGAAGAAACAGAAAAAGGCAAGGAAGTGGCTTCGGTTTATGACTATAAACTTTATACCCATGAAATTCTCGAAGCTTTACCATCGGGATTATCAGAGGAAGATAGTTTAGAATTTGTAAAAGATTACACCGAGACATGGATACGTGAAAATATTTTGCTTCATCATGCCGAAGAAAAATTATCGGGAATGAAGGAGATTATTGAAAATCGATTGGCAAAATACAAGCGTTCTTTGATGATTTATGAGTTCGAAAAGCAAATGATGGAAGAAGAACTCGATACATTGGTGAGTGATCAGGAAATGAAACTGTATTATGAAAATAATAAACATGATTTTGAACTGAAAGATTATATCCTGAAGTGTTTGTATGTGAAATTAGAAAAGGGAACAGCAGGAGAAGAAAATGTATTGAAGTGGATTAAATCTGAGAAAAGAGAAGACTGGTTGAAGTTAGATGAGTTTTGTGCGAAGAATGCCGTTTCTTTTTATCAAGATAGAGATAATTGGATTTTTCTGAATGATATTTTAAGAGATGTTCCATTGGAAATTCCCAATAAGGTATCTTTTCTTAAAGGAAACAAAATGGTGCATTTTAGTGACGATGAATTCACCTATGTTTTAAATATCTTGGATTATCGTTTAAAAGAAGAAACATCGCCGTTGAGTTTAGAAAGAGAAAATATTAAATCGCGTATTTTACAATCTAGAATGAACGCTCTATTGAAGGAATTGCGCAATAATTTGATTAAAACAGCGTATGATGAGAATGAAGTTAGTGCCGAGAATGATTAAATGTAAATGGAAAAATGATTAAAAATAGTTTAGTAATAGTTTTGATGACCTTCACATTAGGAGGTTTTTCTCAAGTAAAAAATATAGATCGAGTAGTGGCCACCGTTGGTGATCGACCGATTTTATATTCAGATATCGAAACGCAACGTTTTCAAATGATCAATAGCGGGCAAGATTTGGGAGCAAACGCTAGATGTTTGTTATTGGAGCAATTACTATTTCAAAATTTATTATTAACACAAGCCGATATCGATAGTGTGGAAGTTGGTGACGCACAAATTAACGGAGAATTAGAAAATCGTATCAAGTATTTCGAAAGATTATTAGGCGGAAGAGAGAATCTAGAAAAAGAATATGGAAAATCAATTGTAGAAATCAAGGATGAATTCTACGAACAAATTGAAGATAAACTGAGAGCACAAACTGTTCAACAAGGAATAACCAAAGATATTCAAGTTACACCTGGGCAAGTAAAAGCTTATTATAATTCTCTACACAAGGATAG
>JBIPLT010000054.1:0-14340 GCA_044368255.1 Flavobacteriales bacterium | reverse complement strand
TATCCAATTGAGCCGATTAGTGACGACCGTATGTGTCTTTGGGATTTGTTAGTTTATAATATGTATAACAACAAAGATTTAATTACGGTTTATGAAGCGACAGACTTTAAGAGAGGTTTAAAAGGGTTACCTGATGATGGAGATCAATTCAAGTATCCAATTGATAATACTAATGCAGCAAAGTATCAGGATAAATTAGATGAAAGTTTGAAGATGATTACAAAGCCGGATTCAATTATAAAACCTGACCCTACTGACGTTAACACTTGGTATCCTGCAGTTGATTCAGCAGGTCTTGTTTTGAAAATGCAAGATAGATCAACGTGGGTAATCGATTCAATTGCCGCAAAGGATATCGTTGCATGGGATTTGAAGGAAGATTGGTTCTTTGATAAACAACGTTCAGTAATGGATGTGAGAATTATTGGAATTGCCCCAGTTGTGTATTATTTTAATGCAAATACTAAACAGGTAGAAGGGACTAAAAATTTATTCTGGTTATACTTCCCGCAAATACGACCAATTATTCAAAACTATTTTGTTTACAATAGAAAGAACGATGCACAACGTATGTCATTTGATGACTTATTTTGGAAACGCACCTTCTCAAGTTATATCACTAAAGAATCGTCTATTTCTGATCGTCAAATCAATGATTATACTTCTGGTGTAGATGCCTTATTAGAATCTGAAAAAATCAAAAAAGAAATGATGGAACTTGAACATGATGTTTGGGAATTCTAAATTGGATTTTATAACAAGAAAGCCTCGTAGAAATACGGGGCTTTTTTTATACGAAAATCTTGTTATTCTTATTTATGAAATCTGATTTTTATCTAAATCAAAATTTGTATTAGTAATATATGACATGATTTTTTCTCAATTATTATTGCCAACTTTGCAAAATGTTTTCAGTAAATAAATTGACGCTTAGATTTGGCGAAAGGGCTCTGTTTGATGAGATTTCATTCATGGCAGGTAAAAATGATCGTATCGGATTAGTTGGTAAGAACGGTGCAGGAAAATCAACCTTATTAAAAGTAATTTCTGGTTTGCAGAACGCAGATACTGGACAAATTGCTGTTCCGCGAGGAACTGTTATTGGTTATTTACCACAAGAAATGGAACATCACGTTGAAGAAACAGTGAAAAATGAAACGATGTCGTCATTGAAAGAGCTCGTAAAAATCAAAGAACGAATCGAACAAATCAATAATGAATTAGAAACGGCCACTGGTTTTTCGGATGATCAATACATGGAATTGGCGGAGGAGCTAGCTTCCCTTTCTGAAAGAGAAAATATCATGGGCGGATCTCAAGTAGAGGAGAAGGTAGAAAAGATTTTATTTGGACTAGGTTTTGTTCGAAGCGATTTTGATCGTTTGTTAGGAGAATTTAGTGGCGGTTGGCAGATGCGAGTAGAATTAGCAAAAATATTATTGCAGCAACCAGAAGTACTTTTATTAGATGAACCAACGAATCACCTCGATATTGAATCTATTCAATGGTTGGAAGATTTTTTGAAAGTGCATAATAATACTATTGTTTTAATTTCTCATGATAGAAGATTCCTAGATAATATTACCAATCGCACTATTGAAATTAGTGGTGGACAGATTTATGATTATAGAGCGAACTATACAAAGTATGTAACCATTAGAAGTGAAGAAATTGAAAGACAAAAAGAGGCGCAAAAGAATCAGGAAAAATATATTGAGCAAACCGAAAAATTGATTGATAAATTTCGGGCAAAAGCGAGTAAGGCATCGATGGCGCAATCTCTCATGAAAAAATTAGATAAGATTGAACGAATAGAGGTGGATGAATTTAACACCAGTAACGTAAGAATTAAATTTCCACCAGCGCCCCATTCAGGAAAGGTGATTGCAGAAGGTCATGATTTGACCAAGCAATATGAAGCAAGAATTATCATTGATAAAATCGATTTTTACATTGGCAAAGAAGAGAAAATTGCGATTGTAGGTAAGAATGGTGCAGGTAAATCTACCTTATCCAAAATCATTGCTGGTGTAGAAAGTTTTGAGGGTGAATTTAAATTAGGACATAATGTAAACATCGGCTATTTTCCTCAAGAAGCTGCCGACATGCTGGATAAAGAGTTAACCGTTTTTGAAACCATCGATCATGTAGCAGTTGGTGACGTTAGAAAACAAGTGAGAGCGATTTTAGGATCTTTTTTATTTGGCGGAGATGATATCGATAAAAAAGTAAAAGTTTTATCTGGAGGAGAAAGAACCAGATTAGCACTGTGTAAATTATTATTGGTGCCTTGTAATCTTTTGATTTTAGATGAGCCTACCAATCACTTGGATTTAGCTTCTAAAGATGTTTTAAAGAAAGCTTTGATTTCTTATGACGGCACTATGATTCTTGTTTCGCATGATCGTGATTTTATCAATGGAATTTCTAATCGAATTTTTGAAATTAGAGACCATCATTTATCCATTCATCATTTTGACATTGATGAATATTTAAAAATGAGAAAAGCACAAGATAAAGAGCCTGGAAAATTAGTGGCTGAAAAACCTGTTGTGAAAAAGGAAGAAAAGAAAGTAGTAGTAGAACAAGTGAGTGTAAATACGAAAAAGAAAAACGAGAATAAAATTCGAATGATTGAAGATAAAATTAGTTCATTAGAAAAGGAAATAGCTGATCTAGAAGAAAAAATTGCGGCATTAGATTATTCGGATAAGATTAAAACAGAAGAAACTTTAGGAAAGTATAATACTAAGAAATCTGATTTAGAAAAATTGTTTGCTGAATGGGAGATATTGCAAGCTGAATAGTTTTTTAGGTTTTGATAAACACATGATTCATCTAGAAAAAATTTCCAAGCTTGATAATTCTGAAATAAAGAGAGTGATTCAAACGGTCTTTTTAGAGCATGGAATCAACCGTGCTGGCACCGCTTATTTTGATCCATGTCTAGATGATATGTTTTCTTTTTATACAGGAGACAAGAGGGTTTATTGGGTTGCAAAGGATGGTGAGAAAGTAATTGGAGGAGCTGGGATTTATCCAACAGATGGGTTGACTAATGATACTTGTGAATTAGTAAAGATGTATTTATTGAAAGAGTATCGAGGTTCTGGAATAGGAAGGAAATTGATTGAGAAATGCATAGAATCAGCTAATGCATTGAGATATAAAAATATTTATTTAGAAACCACACCTGAATTAAATTCAGCCATCAAAATGTATCAAAAATTTGGTTTTTTAGCAATAGAAAACCGAATGGGAAATTCTGGCCATCATTCCTGCGGAATTTTTATGTTGAAGAAACTGGATTAGTTTTTTCTTCATTTGAATCTTCTACTAAATAAATTCCTTCAGGTTCTAATCGAATTAATCGTTGTTTATATAGCGCACCAATTGCTTTTTTAAACGTCTTTTTACTCATGTGTAAACGGTCTTTTATTTCTTGTGGATCACTATCGTCGTTCATATCTAAAAATCCGTCATTTTTTTCGAGATAATTCATGATGAAAAATTCACCTTCATTGACTTCATGATGTCCCGGCTTGCGAAGTGTAACATCAATTCTTTCGTCTTCACGAATGTTTTTGATATATCCAGTTAATCGCTCGCCTACATTTAATTCTCTTAATACATCACTTTGAAAAATCAATCCGTAATTTTTTTCGTTAATGATTACTTTCACTCCTAAATCTGATCTTTCCCATACGATAAGCGATACTTCATCTTTTGTCTTTACCGAAATATTTTCATTATTAATGAAACGATGAAGCTTAGAGGATCCGAGTAGTCTTTCGGTTATTTCATCTTTAAATACTCTCACTAAATAACTTCTTCCTTCTAACATTTTAACTCTTTGTTCGGCAAATGGAACAAATAAATCTTTATTAATTCCCCAATCGAGAAAAGCACCTTTTTCGGTTACTGATAACACACGCATCAATGCAAATTCATTGACTAAAGCATGAGGTTTTTTTAGTGTTGCGATAAAGGGATGATCAGCATCTGAATAAACAAAAACATTGAATTCGGTTCCTATTTCAGGAGTTTCCTTCAATTCATTTCTGAATATAATTGCTTCATTGTCGTAATCACTTGTTAAATAAGTTCCGTCTTTTTCAACTCGAGTAACGCGCATTAATTGAAATTGTCCTAGTTTGATCATTGGGAATATTTTAAAAATGAATTGTTTTTATAAATCATTTTACATTTAATATTATTCATTTTGTTTTTTGTGGCTCCACTAGGAATCGAACCTAGATTTAAAGCTTCGGAAACTTTCGTTCTATCCATTGAACTATGGGGCCAAGATATATTATTTTTTAGTTCTGGATTTTTCGCTTCGCAAAAGACCCAGTAATCGCTCATAGTCTAAAAACACAAAGTTTTGCTGCGCAAATCTGTTTTGTTTTTCTCGTTCGCATAATGGATTTTTCGCTTCGCAAAAGACCCAGTAATCGCTCATAGTCTAAAAACACAAAGTTTTGCTGCGCAAATCTGTTTTGTTTTTCTCGTTCGCATAATGGATTTTTCGCTTCGCAAAAGATCCAGTAATCGCTCATGGTCTAAAAACACAAAGCTTTGCTGCGCAAATCTGTTTTGTTTTTCTCATTCGGGCTTACAAAAGTGAACTTTTGACGCCCTCATTCGAAAAACAAAAACCCACGCTGCGCATGGGTTTTGTGTTTTCTTAGGTAGCGGGGACTGGATTCGAACCAATGACCTTCGGGTTATGAGCCCGACGAGCTACCTCTGCTCTACCCCGCACTATTTTGGACTGCAAAAGTATAAAAATTTTCTCATTCTCAAAGTCAATTCCTTATTTGTTTGTAATAAGCGCCTTTATATTTCGTATTTTTGCACCCGAATTCATTATAAGAATATGGCTTTTCGCTCGGGATTTGTAAATATTATTGGTCAACCTAACGTTGGTAAGTCTACTCTAATGAACAAGTTGGTAGGAGAGAAGGTGTCTATTATTACTTCTAAAGCTCAAACCACTCGTCATCGAATAATGGGTATTGTGAATGGTGAAGATTTTCAAATAGTTTATTCTGATACTCCTGGAGTAATTGATAAACCTGCTTATAAGCTTCAAGAAAGTATGATGGGATTTGTAAAATCTGCTTTTTCTGATGCTGATATTTTTTTGTTTGTAGTGGATATTCAAGATCCGAAAAGAGATATTTCATTGATTGAAAAATTAAATAAGATGGAAATTCCTGTCATTTTAATTTTAAATAAAATTGATGTTTCTGATCAAGAAAAGGTAATGAAATATGCCGATGAATGGAGAGTATTATTACCAAAAGCTACGGTAATTCCTGTATCAGCTTTGCATGGTTTTAATATTAGTGAGGTTTTTGAATTAATCATGAAATATCTTCCAGAAGGATCAGCTTATTTTCCTACGGATGAAATTAGTGATAAGCCGATGCGCTTTTTCTGTGCTGAAATTATTCGTGAAAAAATATTAACTCATTACGAAAAAGAAATTCCTTATTCCTGTGAAGTAATTATAGAATCGTTTAAGGAAGAAGAAAGAATTACAAGAATAATGGCTGTGATTTATGTGATTCGCGAAACTCAAAAGGGAATTATTATTGGTCATAAAGGAGAAATGTTGAAACGAGTTGCTACCGCTGCACGAAAAGACATGGAACATATGTTGGGGAAAAAAGTTTTTCTTGAAGTATTTGTTAAAGTAGAAAAAGATTGGCGTGATAGTGATCGTCATTTAAAAAGATTCGGATATAATCAATCATAGATCATGGTAAACATTGTTGCAATAGTAGGAAGACCCAACGTTGGTAAGTCAACGTTATTTAATCGAATTACCGAGTCGAGAGATGCGATTGTAGATCCAAGTGAAGGCGTTACACGTGATCGTCATTATGGAAAAGGAGTTTGGAATGGAATAGAATTTACCATTATTGATACTGGTGGATACATTACAGGTTCAGAAGATATTTTTGAAGGAGAAATTAGAAAGCAAGTTCAATTAGCGTTAGATGAAGCAAGCGTAATTTTATTCATGGTGGATGCCATGTCTGGTTTAACGGAAATGGATAGCGACGTTGCAAAAATACTCCGAAAGAGCAATAAAAACGTAATTGTTGTTGCCAATAAGGTGGATACTGGCGATAAAGCAGCTTATGCAGCTGAATTTTATGAAATGGGATTAGGTGAAGTCTATTGTTTGTCTTCAGCAAATGGATCTGGAACCGGTGAGATTTTGGATGAGGTAGCAAAGCATTTGGATAAAGAAGAAAAAATACTTTTAGAAAATATTCCTAAGATTGCTATTGTTGGAAAGCCGAATGTAGGTAAATCTTCATTGCTAAATTCATTTTTAGGAACAGAGAGAAATATTGTCACTCCTATTTCGGGAACTACGCGTGATAGTATTCACACTAGATTTAAAGCGTATGGTTTTGACTTTTATTTGATCGATACGGCTGGAATAAGAAAGAAAGCAAAAGTTCAAGAGGATTTGGAATTTTATTCGGTTTTGCGCTCTATTCGAACCATTGAAGAAAGTGATGTTTGTCTTTTTATGTTGGACGCTACAGAAGGGATTCAAAAGCAGGATTTGAATATTTTCTATATGATTGAACAAAATAAAAAGGGTGTAGTTGTATTGGTAAATAAATGGGATTTGGTTGAAAAGGATACTAATTCTGCGAAAGAATATGAAGAATTGATTAGGAAAAATCTAGAGCCGTTTAATGACGTCCCTATTTTATTTATTTCAACTATCACTAAGCAAAGAGTTCATAAAGCATTGGAAGAAGCCATGCGTATTTACAATAACAGAACAAAGAAAATATCGACATCAGAGTTGAATGAAACTTTATTGCCGATTATTGAAGAAACTCCACCGCCCTCTTGGAAAGGGAAATACATCAAGATAAAATACATTACGATGTTGCCGATGCATTATCCTTGTTTTGCATTCTTTTGTAATTTGCCGCAATATATTAGAGATGATTACCGAAGATTTTTAGAGAATAAGATTCGTAAGATTTACGATTTTGAGGGAGTTCCGATTAGGATTTTCTTTAGGAAGAAATAATTGAAGATTTTTCAGCCACGAATTACACAGATTACACGAATTGAAATACCAATTCTCAGAATTTATTATTTTCACGAATTAAATTAGCTTCGCTAATTATGGATAGAAATTTTCTTTCCAAATAATTTCTGTAGCACCGATATTTTTCTGAACGATTTTTAAAGCAGCATCACCTGATTTTTTACGTTTTTTATCATTAATCATAAGTAAATTCAAATTTTTATCTAGTGATTTTAGATCTGAAAAAGTAAATGCTGCACCTGCTGAAATAAATTCTTTGGCTTCGTGAAAACGATGATGCTTTGGTCCGAATAAAATAGGAATTCCGAATGTAGCTGCTTCTAAAATATTATGAAGTTTACCTGAAAATCCTCCTCCAATTATGGCGACATCAGCATATTGATAAAGCGAAGAAAGTAATCCGATATTATCGATAATAATTATTTTTTCATTGGTAATTTTATCCAATTGACTATATCGAATGAATGGCAACTTGAGTTGTGATTCGATATTTTTTAAATGATTTTCAGAAATATCATGGGGTACAAAAATAATTTTTTGGTTCGAATTTTTATTAGCGAATTCGCATACTAATTTTTCTTCAGGTTTCCAGGAACTTCCAGCAATGATTATCTTTTCATTGGATTTCCATTTATAAATTGCATCAATAGGTTTTATACTTTTCGCATTTTCACTCACCCGATCATATCGGTTATCACCTGCAATAATAGAATCAATCTTCCATTTTTTTAAGATTTCATGTGAAGCTTCATTCTGAACATAGATTGTATTCATTGCTGAGAGTGCTTCCCTAAATATTTTTCCATACCATTTAAAAAAGCGTTGCTTGGGATGGAAAACAGCAGAAATAAGAATCGTTTTTATTTTATTTTTTTTCAGTTCTGCTAAAATATTTAACCAGATTTCATATTTCACAAAAACGGCTAATGAAGGACGAAAAGCATCCACCAACCAAAAAGCATTTGTTTTGGTATCAGCGGGAAGGTAAATGACCAAATCAACTAATTCATAATTTTTACGAATTTCATAACCAGAAGGAGAGAAGAAAGTGAGCAGAATTTTTTGTTCGGGTTTTTCTTTTTTAAGTTTTTCAATTAATGGACGAGCCATTTCAAATTCTCCAAGTGAAGCGCAATGAAACCAAACACAACCGCGAATCTCATGTGCTTTTTTCTCGTTTTTTGATTGGCTGTTTTTTCTACCATCTATCCAGCGTTTTGCTTTCTTATTGAAAAGTGCAGCAATATAAACTCCTGCTACATAAAAACGAATTCCGAGTGAATAGAAAAAGCGCACGATTAATTAAAATAATATTCTTGTGGTGCTTGTTTATAAAGAGGAACAATCCAACCCAAACGAATTCCATAGAGTAAATCTATTCTTTTTGTATTGTCGGGACCCATTAAATCAAAATTATAGTCTCTTCTATTTTTTGTGAATCCTTGATTGAATTCAAAACCAGCAAAGAAATTTAGTAATCTTTTATTGGATAAATAGCGATAACCAATGAATTCGGTTAAAAGAAAACCGTTGGTAAGACGATCATAACCTTTTAAATAATCTCCTTCTAAAGCAGGAATAGCATTGTTTTGATGTTCAATTCTGATTTTATGCTGAATGAATCCGAAACCCATACGGATGAAAACTCCGCTATTAGGATTTGGTTTTTTCCATGTTAAAAGATAACCAACATTAAAACTTGTGGTGAAACCTCTTTCGAAAATAAGAATATTCGAAATATTTCCATCAGCATCGATGATATCTCCAGTTGAAGTTCTCAAGCCATCCAACATAGAAGTTTCTTTAATTACATTTCCAAATATGAAAGTTCCGTCAATTCCGAATGAAAATTGATTTTTCATTTTATATTCAAATCCAATTCCAATGGCTGAACTAAATCCAAATTGATCTTTAAGATTCCCTCCTGGCAATTGAAATGAAGCAGAAGGTGAAACCATAAAATGATTGATGGAAGAATCTTTTAAACTCGATTGAGAAAAAATGTAAGTAGGAAATAAAATAAAAGTTAAAAGGAGTATTCGGATATGCATGTTGCAAAGATATATTTTCTTCGGTTTTTATTCTAAAGATTATAAACGATGAATTAAATATATTGTTGTTTTTAAGGCTAAATTTGGATGATTTTCTCATAATGACAGCGTTTCTAGATAATTTTTTTTCTCATTGCATTGAAAATCAAAAGAACTTGAAATTTTGAAGGCTTTAGAATGAAAAACTCAAAATTGGAATCGTTTTAAACAGACAAAGCGGTATTTAATTATCTTCGCATATTAAAATTCTCCAATGAAGAAGATACAAATGGTTGATTTA
This sequence comes from Flavobacteriales bacterium, assembly GCA_044368255.1. Lineage (GTDB taxonomy): Bacteria > Bacteroidota > Bacteroidia > Flavobacteriales_D > UBA2798 > CAMBFX01. The sequence continues at coordinate 4,916 of JBIPLT010000054.1, read as the reverse complement.
GTCAGCCAATATGAAAAAATACAAACCGAGATTGATTCTGCTGTGTTGAATGTGATTCGTTCAGCCGCATTTATTAATGGGCCTGAGGTAAAATCATTTCAAAAGGAATTGGAAGATTATTTACATGTTAAACATGTTATTCCTTGTGCAAATGGAACGGATGCATTACAGATTGCCATGATGGCTTTGGATTTACAACCAGGCGATGAAGTGATTACTGCATCATTTACTTATGTAGCTACAGCCGAAGTGATCGCCTTATTAAAATTGAAACCAGTTTTAGTAGATGTAGATCCGCTGACTATGAACATTGATATTTCTGCTATAGAAAAAGCGATTACTCCAAGAACTAAAGCAATCGTTCCTGTTCATCTATTCGGGCAATGTGCGGATATGGAACCATTGATGGCTTTAGCGAAAAAACATAACCTACATTTGATTGAAGATACGGCACAGGCTATTGGTGCCGATTATACTTTTTCGAATGGAACAAAACAAAAAGCAGGCACCATGGGAATTATAGGCTGCACTTCTTTTTTTCCATCTAAAAATTTAGGTTGTTTTGGCGATGGTGGAGCAATTTTTACCAATGATGATGCGCTTGCTGGGAAATTAAGAATGATTGCCAATCACGGACAAAGTGTTCAGTACGTTCACGATTCTATTGGTGTTAATTCGCGTTTAGATAGTATTCAAGCGGCAATTTTAAGAATCAAATTGCGTCACTTGGATGAATATGCTGCAGCAAGAAATAAAGCAGCAGATTATTATGATCATGCGTTTAAAAATCATCCGAATATTATAATACCTCAAAGAGCAAAAAATTCCAATCATGTTTTTCATCAATACACGTTGCAATTGAAAGGAAAGAGTAGAGATAAGATGAGAGAATTTTTAGCAACGAAAGATATTCCTGCTATGATTTATTATCCTATTCCTTTGCACATGCAGAAAGCATATATGGATTCAAGATATCAACCAGGCGATTTTCCAGTAACGGAACAGTTATGCCAAGATGTATTTTCATTGCCCATGCAAACAGAGTTGGATGAAGAGCAATTGAAGTACATAACGGATTCAGTTATTGAATTTATTAATTCTTAATTTTTTGTTATTCGTTTTTCGTTAAATCCCAATATTTATGGCGGTTATTAAAAGATTCGAAGATTTTGAAATATGGCAACTTGCAAGAGAGTTATCAAAAAATACTCATTTTTTAATTAAAAATACCGAGAAACTTTCAAAAGATTTTTCTTTAAAGGACCAAATGAAAAGGTCTTCTGGTTCAGTAATGGATAATATTGCGGAAGGATTCGGTCGAGGAGGAAATAAGGAATTTATTATGTTTTTAAGTATTTCTAATGGCTCTAATCAAGAATATAAGTCTCAATTGTATCGTTGTTTGGATTATGAATATATCGATAAAATAGTTTTTGATGAGTATTATGAGTTAGCAGATAAAATTGGTAAAAAGATGACTAGTTTTATTCAGTATCTGAGTCAATCTAATTATAAAGGTGAAAAATATAGAAAAAATAAATCAACTAATTTAGTGGAGGAACCCTTTGTAGTTTATGAAACTTTTGAAGATTGAAATAATACTAATTAATGGCTGTAGTTTGTGCTTAACGAATAACGAATAACGAATAACAAAATATTTAAATTATGAATATTGCAGTAGTTGGAACAGGATATGTTGGATTAGTTACAGGAACTTGTTTCGCTGAAACTGGAAATAATGTTATTTGTGTTGATATTGATAAAGCCAAAGTTGAAAAAATGCAATCTGGAGTCGTTCCGATTTATGAACCTCATTTAGATGTTTTATTTGAAAGAAATATCAAAGCAGGTAGATTAAAATTTACTACAGATTTATTAAGTGGAATTGAATCGGCACAAATCATATTTTTAGCCTTACCAACACCGCCAGGTGAAGATGGTTCAGCAGATTTATCATATGTGTTGGGTGTGGCCGCTGAATTGGGAAAAATGATCAAAGATTATAAAGTGATTGTGGATAAGAGTACCGTTCCGGTGGGAACAGCAGCAAAAGTTCATGCTGCAGTTGCAAAAAATGCGATGGTAGATTTTGATATTGTTTCTAATCCTGAATTTTTAAGAGAAGGCTTTGCGGTGGATGATTTTATGAAACCAGATAGAGTAGTGGTAGGAACAAGTTCTGCTAAGGCAAGAAATTTAATGGAAGAATTATATAAGCCTTTTGTTCGTTCTGGAAATCCAATTATTTTCATGGATGAAAAATCAGCAGAGTTGACGAAATATGCAGCAAATGCTTTTTTAGCAACGAAAATTACCTTCATGAACGAGATAGCCAATTTCTGTGAGAAAGTGGGAGCTGATGTGGATATGGTGAGAATAGGAATTGGTTCTGATGCAAGAATAGGAAAAAGATTTTTGTTTCCTGGAATTGGTTATGGTGGAAGTTGTTTTCCGAAGGATGTGAGCGCACTTCATAAATCAGGAAAAGAATTTGGCTATGATTTTGGAATTATAAATGAAGTAATGCGTGTGAATGAAGCTCAGAAATTACGATTGGTTGAAAAGGTAAAAAGTTATTTTAAAAATGATTTGAAGGGAAAACATTTTGCCATGTGGGGATTGGCTTTTAAACCAGATACAGATGATATCAGAGAAGCGCCTGCATTGTATATGATTGATGAATTATTGAAAGCTGGAGCAACTGTTTCAGTGTTTGATCCTGAGGCGATGCAGAATGTGAAAAAGGTGGTTGGTGATAAAATTAAATATGCAGAAGACGAATATTTAACCTTAGAAGGTGCAGATGCTTTATTAATAGCAACGGAGTGGAGTGAATTCCGTACACCCGATTTTACAAAGATTGCATCGCAATTAAAAAGTAAATTGATTTTTGACGGAAGAAATTTATATGATTTAAGTACGATGAAGAAAAACGGATTCATTTATCATAGTATAGGTAGAGAAACGATCGATTAATTTTAATCCTATGAAAAATTTATTTTTTGGTTTAGTAATTTTCGCGATTTATTCGTTCTCATTCATTGGAGTTGATGGTGGCGAATTGGTAGGGGTGTCTGGTAAAAAGCTAAAAAATGAACAAGTTAAATTGCCAGATGAAATTTCAAAATTTTCTGGTGAATTCATGTATATTCCTTCCGGTACTTATAGAAGTATGACCAAAACTAATATTGACGGTTCAGCTAGGCAAACAAAAACTATTTCAGTTCAAGCATTCACTTTTGGAAAAGGGGAGATAACAAATTTACAGTATCGAACATTTTACCGCGATATGGTGACAAGAGTTGGTAAAGATTCTGCAAGGAAATTATTGCCAGACACAAATTTATTTGTAACTAATAAAAAGCAATTTATTGAAGTTTATAAGGATTATTATTTTAGTCATCCTGCCTATAATAATTATCCGGTTACATCCATTACTTGGTTACAAGCTAAGGCATATTGTGATTGGTTAAATATAAAAATAGCTGAAATTTTAAAGGAACATCCGGATTGGAAAAAGAAATATAAAATTGGGTGGTTTAGATTACCACATGAGTCAGAATGGGAGTATGCCGCAATTGGAAATTTTGATAATAGTGGTGATGTAATTTGGTCATGGGGTAAGGATTTATATAGAATAGAAAAAAGCAAATTGATATGGAATGGTAAATTCGGCGAAATGTCGGATAAAGATGGATTTATTTTTAAGTCAGTTGATGATTCTAATTTTGATTTTATTGATGCATCCATTTCAAATCATCCAAATATTTATGGGTTGTATAATTTATCGGGTAATGTAAATGAATGGACATTTTCCACTTACGATTATAGTCAATATGATTTTTCTCATGATTTGAATCCTAGTTACACGCGCAACCTCAAAGATTCTATTCCAAATGCAATGAAAAAATATCAAGATAATTTTTTTGATATTAAATATGGTGAAAAGATTTTCAGAGGAGGAAGTTTTTTGGATGGTCCAATGCATGCTGATATTAATTTGGTTTCAAAGATGAAGCCTGATAGTACTCGATGTGATATTGGGTTTAGAATAGTAATGACTTATTAAGATCCTTTGATAAATAAATAATGAAAATGATCCATAGAAATAGTCATTTTTATTCTTCCATTTAGCTGTTTTTTCACTTATTCTCATCCTTTACTTTAATGACTGGAGGAAAATAAAAAAGGATGATTGCTCATCCTTAGTTTATTATTTTTTATTTTCTATTTTATCTACTCTCGGATTCTGAGTTACGCAATAATCACATTTCAATTTGTATTGAATATTCACATCCAAAACAAATTGTACTGGTATTTTTACTGTTGATGGATTAATTATTTTGTCATATCCCGAATAATTTTGTTTGTCGAAATAAAAAGTTTTTGATTTGCGTTGTTCTTTTTTCCAATACGAATCATTGTTGTTATAACATTTGTAATAATTTGCATCCGATGTTTCGAAAGCCGAATAGGATTTATAGGATTCATCTGGATAGATAGCGAAAAAATTTTGTGTGGCTAATTTAGAATCGGGAAGCAGTGTCATTTCTGAAAGAGAATTAGCGGTTGCTTTTTTCTTGTTTACTAATTTGTCAATTTCAGCAATCATTTGATCGTAAACTTTTTGTTGATCTAGCACAATATAATCTACTTTTACAATATCATAAATTTCTTCTTCAGAAGCAGCAACCATGATTTCATCCATTAAATTAGGATCTGTAAATTTGATGATTACATTTTTCTTTATTTCAAATCCTTTATCTACTTGTGCAGCGGTTTTTCCTTCTACGGTATAATCATATACTTTTGCCTGAGCTACCATGTCAATATAAAGATCATCCGATTTTATTCCAAGGGTAGCTAAACTCTTTTTGAAATTTTCAATTCGCACATTTATTTTTTGATTGCATTCT
>JBIPLT010000378.1:0-4650 GCA_044368255.1 Flavobacteriales bacterium | reverse complement strand
ACAATTCCGTTTAAAAATACCAGCCGAGCTCGGCTACGGAAAAGCGGGTGTTCCCCCACTGATTATGCCCAACGAAATATTGTATTTCGACCTCTTTATAATTAAAATTCTTCCTCCATTACCTATCACCGAACCAACTAAAGATTAATTTTATGATACGATTGAATACCATGTTTAAAAAATATTTTTTGGGATCATTTCTTTTGCTCCTAACAGCTGCTGTATTTGCGCAAGACCCCAAACCCGAAATTACCGCCCTGAAAGATACAGTTGCCAGAGGAGTTTCTGTTTCTCCAGCATCCATGCAGTTTACGGTAAAGCCCGGTACTTCTCAATCCAAAAAACTGAAGGTTTTTAACGATACCGGTTTTGAACGTAATTTTCAGGTTACCTCTCAAGATTACAATGCAGAGGATATAAATCGGGCGGCGGTAGACTCGAAAACACCAGAAGATTATAAATATGGTCTAACCAAATGGATTTACATTACACCAACAGTATTTACCTTGAAACCGGGTGAAAAAATGGAGATAAATGTTTTAGTGGATGTGCCAGCCGGTATTGAATTTGAGCACTCCGCCTGGAGTATGGTTGTGGTGGAGGAAGTGAAAACTCGAGAGGAGATAAACACGTCTAATCAAAATAGTGCTGTGGGGCTGGGTATCATACCCACCATGGGTTTTGGAATTTTTGTTTATCAAAATCCTCCGGGTTTAAAAATTAGCACGGTTGCTTTAACCGGTTTTTCCTTGGATAGAAGTGCAAAAAAATTCAAATTAAAGGCCGAAAATGAGGGCCAAGGTATTAGCTTTTGCACCTATTATGTGGAATTGTTGAATATGGGAACAGGCCAAGCCATTAAACTCCCCCCGCATCAGGCTACCTTTTTGCCCGGAGCCAAAAGAAATTTTGAGGTGGCATGGCCCGAGTTACCCTCTGGATCCTACAATGCTTTGTTGGTTTTAGATTATGGCAGCAAAGAAATGGTGGAGACTGCCGAAATTGATTTTGCTGTACCATAAAAATAATTATTAATTTATATTGCACTTTAACATTTTTTATTATATTTATAAAAAATTTTAAAATTCACTCTATGTGTAACGCTAAAAACAAAACTAAAAACAAAAAATAATTTTAACCGTTTTAACTTCTCTTTTCGGGATGAAACGAGAGATTAAGGAACCTTTACATGCCTCAGTTGTAAAAAAATAAATACTTAACCAAAAAAAACAAAACATGAAAAAATTCTTCAAAGGCACACTTTTAGCAGGTGCATTATTAGCTGGAACTTCTAGTTTCGCTCAAATCCAGGATGAGGACAACGTAACTATTACGATGGAACTTGTTCCTATTCTTCAGTTGAACATGAATACACCTGATCAGGTGAATTTCGTTTTCGACGAAATTTCTGAATATTTAGGAGGTATCACTCAGTATGGCGCTACAATCCTTACAGCATCTTCTACAGTATCTTGGGATTTATTTGCTTCTGGTACTTCTGGAGCTCATTCTGCTGTTGCTGCTGACCGTTTCTGGGATGCACAAGTAGCTTATGGTGCTGCATCTGGTATTGTTGATCTTCCATTAACTGCATTAGAATTACACCAATTCCCAGGTGACATCAACAATGGTGTGAATAATACAGGTGGAGATTATTCAGCTCAATTTACTCCAAATCCAAATCCGCAAGCTCCTACAGCAGGTGCAAATAACATCTATGTTTCTGCTGGATCTGCTTATGTTAATCCTCCTGCTGCTGCTGGAGCAAACAACCGTTATATTGCTGGTGGAAATGCTCCACTTTCATTTGTTTCTGGTGGTTCTTACTTGACACAAACTGCTGTTGCTGCAAACGGTGCTAACGATGCTTACTATTTTGTAATTGACTACAGAATCGTGCCAGGTCTTCCTGCAGTATTCCCTTTTGCTAACAATGGAACTACTTCTGAAGATTTAGTTACTGTTGGTGCTGCTGGTGATTATGCACAACCAGGTGTTTACACAATGAACGTAAAATATTTAATGGTAGAAAACCAATAAATCGTTGGATTTAGTTTAAAGCCGAGAGGGTTTCCTCTCGGCTTTTTGCTAAATTTAATTGGTGTTTTATGATAGCGAACTATATTAAATATTTAACACTGATTTCGATCAGTTTATTTTTTTCTGAGGTTAGGGGGCAAGCTATTTGCGATGCGCCCACTGCAGCAGAATGTGCGGCATTTCCTAATTCGCAAATCATTCTTCAAAACCAACAAAGTTCTCAACTAGTCGAATTTACTTTTGATAATTTTTCGGATTACAATGGAGGTATTACCTATTACGGGAGTACCATGCTGCGTTTAATTGTAGCCGACAATACATCCAACGGAGGAACATGTGCTTGGAAACTAAAAATGCACATTACCAACGGTGGTGTCCCTATTCCTACGAACGAATGGGAAACACTTGCCAGTTATGGAACAAGCGGAGCAAAACCGCAGTTAAATTTGATCAAAGTGCGCGTGACTAATGCTTGTAGCTCGTCACCCCTCAATGGTGCCTGGCAATCGTTTGCCGCAGCCGATAATTCCTTCATTACCCTAATCGATAATGCAATACCCCAAGCCGCGGGCGCCTTATTTGGTTGTTCTGGAGGCGAAACCAATGGTGTGGGAAGTTACCTCACTAATCCCGGCGAGTATTCTTTTATCATCGATTACCGTTTGGAGCCTGGCCTTTTTCGAACCCCAGGTAAATATGAAATGGCCATTAAATTTTGCATCACCGAATGAATCCATTTCTGTATAGTACACAGCGCATGTTGCTCATTGGGCTGCTCTGTATAGTATACAGTTTTACGTATGCTCAAACCAAGGGCAAAGATTATAAACCCCTCGTATGCGTTTATCAGTTCAACGAAATGCAGGTGCAACCCGGTCAAGCCATTACCAATATTTTGCAAGTTTTTAATGTAAATGGCATTACCCGCGAGTTTTATTTAGAAGTTACCGTACCAGAAGGTTGGCGAAACTTAACCAACACCAAAAAAGTATACCGGCTCGACCCCAACGATTCTCTTTATATACCCGTTCGTTTAGTGCCGAACTACGAAAAAATGAAAGGGGGAACCAAATACAATATCAATGTTTTTGTGGTGGGCACAGATGGACGCGCTCATGCCATGTGTACTTTTATGGCTTTTAAACCCAAGTTAGTCGATTGGGGCATGAGTATTTTACCTCAATCAAAAATTTACTTTTTAAATAATCAGTTTACAGCGCCGCTTAGTGTTTTTTTACAGAATAGAGGAGACGATGCGCAGCAAGTCAATTTAAATTGGTCCATTTTTGGTAATGGATTAGACCTGCATTACGATACCTTGAAAACAAGTACCTACCTTGATTTTTCTTTATTACCCAAAAGTGATACGATCATTGATTTTAAAGCCAGAATTCGTTTGGCCACCCGTAATACTCGTCGGGTAAATACCGAAACCTATTCTCCCCTAAATAATTTTGAACGACGTAAATATACCGTTTATTTTAGGGCAACCGATCCCTTTATGCGAGGAGGCCGAAACAATCAACTTAGCGCCTCTGCGCAATTAATGAAATTAAATAGTTCGGTGGATTTCATTAAGCTTTCTGACCAATTCACCATGAGCAAATATGGCACTAGCGTTATACCCTTAACCTGGCACATGAATTTGTTTAATGTTTTAGGCAGCCAACCGATTATGATGAATCAATTCAATGCCATGGTACCCATGCCTAAAGAGGCTATGCTTTACGGTTCTATGCAGCATTTTTTTACTACCTATACCCCTAGCCGACAATCCTATCAAAATTTGGCAGGTTCAATCTATTATAACCGAAGCGACTTGTCGTTTGGGGTGGGTCAAGTGAATGGCTTTTTAGAAACGCTGATATCTGGATCCAGTGGCTTAAATTTCAACGGAAATGGCTTAACGATCAAAAAATCGGTCTTGTCAAACCGAGCTGCACTATCCGGATACTATATTCAAGATCCTATACTTGGTAGTGTAAATCAAAGAAGATATGGCGCTGCTATTTCTTTTAGACGCCTACCATTTCTTGAAACGGCTTTGGGTGCGCAAAGAACAGAGTCATTAGTGGGTGGCTTTACGTTAGCAAATTTGGTCGGTGGATTTAAATTATCATTTTTAAAAGGACACAAAATTTTTGGTCGATATACCCAGTCATTTTTAAACACAGCAACCAGTGCAAATACAGTAAGCTTTATTAATACTTCTTTTTCCTACATGGGCTCTTTCTTTCGTGGAAGGTTAAATCAATCTTTAGGATTAAATTATTTTCAAAATCAATTTTTTTCAAATTTAACACTATTACCTTCTACATTAAATTTATTCAGCAGAACGCAGTTAAATAGCAATAGATTACTACTTAATTTTACATCAAGCTACATCAGGCAATTTATCCAATTAAACACATCGGGTCTAACGCAAGTATTATCGCTTCCATTTCAAGTTTCATTGAAGTTTAAAAATAAACCATACATTCCAATAATAAATTTATTCTACACAAATACCTCTGTTGGGCAATTGAGATGGAACCAAGTAGGAACAAATTTGAATTATTTCAAGACTCAATGGAATAATAATACCAACTACGGCGTAAACGCATTGCTTGG
>JBIPLT010000255.1:0-4471 GCA_044368255.1 Flavobacteriales bacterium | reverse complement strand
CAGATAAAGATGGCCACTGATTACGATAATTCATCGCTATCCGTGGGCAACGCGCAGCTCCAGCAAAAGCTGGATTTAAATACAAAGGATTTGCATAGAACTGAGTGAACTCTGGATCTTGTGCTTTGGCAACTTGCGGTGTAAGACAACAAATTCCAGATAAAAACAATGTTACTATCAGGAGTTTTGTCGAATGTTTAATTAGATTCATACGAACCAAGTCTGGATTTAAGGAGCCAATATTACGAATTATTTTTAACATTGTTTCAACACTAAATTAACCTCGCAATAATTATTTCTTTCTTACGTTTGTAGTCAAGCTATGGTTATATCTCTTTATAATAAAGTTCAACGAACACTTGTCTTATTGCTTGTATTTCTGCAATTTACACTTGTTTATGCGCAGAAAAATAATTCGATTCATAGAGAATTAGAATGGTTTAAAACTAAGGAAAATAAAATTTCAGAGAATGAATCAATTTCCTACTTTGGGTTTAAAGGATCATATTACAATTATGATAACCAAAAGATTACACCAGTTTTTAATGAGATATTAAATTGGGATAATAATTTCGAAGCTGAGGTTCAACTTGTGAATGTTTTAACAGAAAAACTCGAAACTGGAGAATTGGCCCTGATTGATGAAGCTAAATTTAGCACAGAATATAATATTCAATCTGAAATCTCCACTGTTCGTGGAATTCAAAAACTAGTGATTACAGTAGTTCCATTTGTAAAAACAAACACGGGCGAAATACACAAATTAATTTCGTTCGATATTTATATAGCTAAAAATCCTAAACAAAATTTGCGTCAAAATACTCGAATGATGTTTGCCAATGAATCCGTTTTATCAAAAGGAGATTGGTATAAAGTGGGAGTTACCCAAAATGGAGTATTTAAAATGACCTATTCTTTTTTGAAAGATATGGGAATGGATATAGATAATATTAATCCCAATTCCATTCACGTTTATGGAAATTCTTTTGGAGTTTTGCCGGAGTTAAATAGCATAGAACGTCCTGATGATTTAATAAAAAATTCTATTTACATAGAAGGAGATGATGATGGAGTTTTCAATTCAAATGATTTTATTTTATTCTATGCAAAAGGGGCCGATAGTTGGGTGCAAAACGGGAATAATTTTGAGCATAAACGACATCCTTATTGTGATACCTCTTATTACTTTATTCAAGTAGATAGTACCATTTCTCCATTCAGAATTTCAAATACAGTTTTATCTACATCTCCCATTACAAACACTGTAACTACATTCAACGATTATAAAGTTGTTCATACAGATAATTATAACCTAATGAAATCTGGTCGTGAATGGTTGGGTGATCATTTTGATATTATTACGGAGTATGAATATCCATTTAATTTTCCAAATTTAGATTTAACACAGCAATTGAGACTAAGACTTGCCATTGCAGCGAAGACACCAGGAAACGCATCAAGCTCATTTAGTATAAGTTTACCTGAAGCAGGATTAAACACTTCCGTTTCTATAGCGGGAATTGGTACGGGCCCTTATCCTTATCATGCCGTTTACGCTAATAATGGTAATTTGATATATAATTTAAATCCTACTAGTTCAACTTTAAATTTAAAATTGAATTTTAATGCTTTTTCTGCTTCATCAGAAGGGTGGACAGATTTTATTGAAATTAACGCTAGAAGAAATTTGATTTTCAATGGTAATAATATGGAATTTAGAGATGTGAATAGTGTAGGTATAGGTTATGTTTCCGAATTTCAATTAACAAGTATTTCATCGCCAATTCAAATTTGGGAAGTTACTGAAGCAACTAATCCTACGAATGTGGTGACCAATTTAAATGGAAGTATAAATAGTTTTAGAATAGAAACTGACACATTAAAAACGTTTATTGCTTTTGCTACTCAAAATCTTTCTGCTCCGAAATTTTTTGGAAAGGTTCAAAAACAAAATTTGCATGGATTAGGATATGCTGATTTAATTATCATAACTCATCCAGAATTTAATACTCAAGCAGCAGAGCTGTCAAATTTTCATCAGTCAGAAGGATTAAGTGTGAACCTAGTTTCTGTAAATGAAATTTACAATGAGTTTTCGTCTGGGATGAAAGATATCACTGCAATTAGAATGTTTTTAAAAATGTTTTACGATCGTGCTGGTACAGATACTACTTTAATGCCAAAATATGCTGTATTATTTGGCGATGGATCCTACGATAATAAATATAGACTAGCAGGTAATACTGCTTTTATTCCTACGTATCAAAATCCTTCGGTTGGACAGATGTATATTATTTCTTCATTTACCTCTGATGATTATTTTGCGATGCTTGATGATAATGAAGGATTTTCAGGAGCTAATTTAATGGATATTGCAGTTGGTCGATTATGTGTTCAAAATGATTCGGAAGCAAATGCTGTTGTTCAAAAAATTAAAGCTTATTCTACAGAGGTTGCACCACCTCTTAATTCGGGATGTTGTGATTCTGAAGTTAAACCTACATTGGAAGATTGGCGAAATTGGATTACGTTTATTGCCGATGATGAAGATTTTAATTCTTACATTAATTCAGCTGAAAATTTTTCTGATCAAATTGAAATGGACCATCCCGATTACTTAATTAAAAAAATATATATTGATGCTTATTTACAAACCTCTACTCCTGGAGGAAAAAGATATTATGGTGCGGATAAAGATTTGAAGGATAAAGTTCAATCTGGAAGTTTATTTGTAAATTATATTGGGCATGGTGGAGAAGTAGGATGGGCTCATGAAAGGATTCTTGATTTAGCAACAATAAATAATTGGACTAATTCTCCGAGATTACCGCTTTTCATGAGTGCAACATGCGAGTTTTCTCGTTATGATGATCCCGCAAGAACTTCTGCAGGTGAATATGTTTTATTGAATCCTGATGGAGGCGGTATAGCATTAATGACAACAACACGATTAGTCATTTCTGGGCCGAATGAGCAATTAAATAGTTATTTAATAGATTTCTTTTTACAAAGAGGAGAAAATAACGGAAGGAAAAGACTAGGTGATTTGTATTTAGATTCTAAAAATAAAATGGCTACTATTTCACCAGGTAATAGCACTAATACTAGAAATTTTACTCTTCTTGGAGACCCTGCGGTTGAGTTTAAAATTCCTTATTATGATGTTGCTACAGATTCGATAAACGGTGTTGCAATTTCAGGCGCAGCTGACACACTAAAAGCACTTTCAACGATTACCATTTCTGGTAGAATTAAGGATGAAAACGGGAACTTCTTAAACACTTTTAATGGCATCATTACACCTGTGGTTTTTGACAAAGATCAAATGATTACTTCATTGGCAAATGATCCTGGATCTCAACAAAAAACATTTAACGTTACCAAAAATGTTATTTACAAGGGTAAAGCAACTGTAACTAACGGATTATTTAAATACTCATTTGTTGTACCAAAAGATATTACATTTCAATACGGAAATGGAAAATTAAGTTATTACGCTCACAATTATTCTACTGATGCCAATGGAAGCAATAATCAAATTATTGTTGGGGGAGCAAATACAAACGCTCCAACCGATGCGGTGGGTCCACAAATGGAAGTTTATTTAAATGATGACAATTTTGTTAGCGGAGGAATTACCAATTCTAATCCATTTTTGATTGTAAATGCACAAGATGAAAATGGATTGAATACAGTGGGTAATGGAATTGGTCACGATTTAACTGCCGTTTTGGATGGCAACACTTCAAACACCATTATTCTGAATGATTTTTATGAGGCAGAATTGGATACTTATCAGAAGGGAAGAATAAAATATCAATTTACTAATTTAGAGACTGGAAATCATACATTGAAAGTAAAAATTTGGGACGTTTATAATAACTCATCAGAAAAGGAAATTGATTTTATTGTTCAAGAAGAAGAGGAATTAGTTTTGGATCATGTTTTGAACTATCCCAACCCATTTACTACCAGCACTGTTTTTATGTTGGAGCATAATCAAGTTTGCCAAACAGTAGACGTAAAAATTTCGGTGATGACTATAACTGGTAAAGTAGTAAAAACCATTATGCAAACAGTTAATGCAGAAGGTTTTAGAATTGACCCAATTGCTTGGGATGGATTAGATGAATTTGGTGACAAACTAGCCATTGGAACTTATATTTATAAAGTAGAGGTAACTGCTGGCGATAAAAAGGTAGATAAATATGAAAAACTGGTAATATTACGTTAGAAACGCAATAATTTAGACTGGTTTCCGTATATTTGTAGCTCAACGATAAAGCAGCATGAAAAAAATAATTCCCGCATTTTTAGTATCATTTTTATTTATTCAAGATAAAACAGTTTTCGCACAAGATGAGGATGTTTTTCGTTTGAATACCATAACCACAGCTGTTCCTGTTTTGTTAATTGGTCCTGATTCTCGCAGCGGAGGTATGGGTGATGCAGGTGTAGCTATTTCTCCAGA
>JBIPLT010000111.1:0-9494 GCA_044368255.1 Flavobacteriales bacterium | reverse complement strand
TGGTAAAAATGATGGTGTTTTAGCCTTTGGTGCAAATATTTCGAATATCGGTCCTAAAATAGCGTATTCAAATACTGCTGACCGTGATTTTTTACCTGCTAATTTGAAAGTTGGTGGTGCTTTAACATTAATTCCAGACGAATATAATGAAGTAACTTTTGCTTTAGATTTTAATAAATTATTAGTTCCAACGCCTGCCATTTACACGAGTACAGGAGAATTATTTAGCGGTTTAGATGATGATCGTGGAGTTGCGAGTGGAATTTTTACATCATTTACAGATGCTCCTGGTGATACTATCATGAACGGATCTGGTGATTTAATTGGAATCAAAAAAGGAAGTAAGTTTAGGGAAGAATTAAGAGAGATAAACATATCTCCTGCAGTGGAGTGGTGGTATGCCAAGCAATTTGCTGCTCGTTTAGGATATTTTCACGAGCATAAAACAAAAGGTAACCGTCAGTTTTTTACGATTGGTGCTGGTCTTAAATATAGTAAGTTTACCTTAGATGTATCTTATTTAATCACCGTGGCTAGAAATAATCCATTGGCAAATACACTTCGTTTTACTTTAAAATTCTCATTTGAGTCTTTAAAAGCAAAAGCTACAGAAACATCCCTATGAAATTAAGAACCGGATTCGGTTTTGATGTACATCAATTAGTAGAAGGCCGCGAATTTTGGTTAGGCGGAATTCAAATTCCATCTTCAAAAGGAGCTCTTGGTCATTCTGATGCTGATGTTTTATTACATGCCATTTGTGATGCTTTATTAGGAGCTTTAGCTTTAGGAGATATTGGCAAACACTTTCCAGATACGTCAGCTGAATTCAAAAATATAGATAGTAAAATCTTATTGAGAAAATCTATTGAGCTAATTCATTCAAAAGGATATTCGGTAAACAATATAGATAGTTCTGTTTGTTTGGAAGAACCTAAAATCGCAAAGCATATTCCTGAAATGCAAAAAGCAATTTCAGCGATTTGTGAAATTGATTTAGATGCAGTTTCGATTAAAGCCACCACGAATGAAAAAATGGGTTTTATTGGAAGAAAAGAAGGTATTACAGCTTATGCCGTTGTATTATTGATCGGAAAATGAGAAGCCCAATTTATGTACATAGCTTAAGCTAATTACATTTCCGAAAATAATATCATCACTCGCAAATTCTCTACTCTGACGAATAAAAGTTAAGCTCATTTGATCTACTTTGGAAATATCATAATTTAATCCAGCAATCAACCAGAAATTATTAAATCCAGTTCCGTAATAGGCAGTGAGTTGCCAGAAAATTTCAGCGCCTAAAGTGGCTGAAAATCCTTTGGGTAAATTATAATCTAAATCAAATTTTAATCGAATATATCTTTGTGGAATATGTCCATCAAAACTTGTATTATAATCTCTAAAACGAGTTAAATATCTCAAACGAGAACCTATAGAAAGATCATTCAATTTAATTTTATATCGCATTTCTCCACTGAATCTATTTTCGAGATGAAGCACATTAAACATGCCGCCTCTTTGTATAAATCGGTAATTGGCTGCTAACTTAAATTCTTTTGAAAAACGATAAGCTAAACCAAAATCAGTGTAAGTAGATTGCGTTTGAGAAAACATATCTGAAAAGCGAAAACCTTGTTCAATTTCAAAACGAATTTCTTTCGTTATTTTACCGTCTAGGCCCAAAGAAAGCCATTGTCCGCTTGATTGTGAAAAAAGCGTTAATGGTATTAATAAAAGCAACGATATAATTCCTTTTTTAATCATCGTCATCCGTTGAGGTTTCCGCATAATTAGAACCATTAGATGAATTCTCATAATAATGTATAATAACTTGAGCAGTGTCTCGTAAGAAATCTATTTTCCCAATGGAAATACGATTGATTTTGATTCCAGTTCTTTCTTCCAAATCTTTTTGAAGTAGATGTCTATTTTGGGGTTTAATGAGTTCTATTTTTTCGTAAAGGATAATTTTTGAAGTTTCATGTTTCAATAACCAAACCTTTTCCAAGGCGTAAATAATTACAATCACAGCAAAATTCGTAAAAAGAATTTCTGCCATTGTTACTTTATCATTAGATAATGCATTGATCACAGAAAGACCAATTACTATAAATAAATAAGTCATTTCCTTAATAGGAATGGCATCTGTTCGGTATTTGATAATTCCGAAAACCGCAAATAATCCTAGTGCTAATCCTAATTTGATTTTATTGCTTTGCAGAGTATAACAAATGAAAAATGTGATTACACTTATTAATAAATAGGTAAAGAGATAATCTTTTCTCTTTGTGGATGGGTAATAAAGCATACGGATGATGATAAATAGCACCAGCATACTAAATCCGAATCGGATGATCAGCTCCCAGAAATCTTCATTAATAAAAGGCACACCCATCACCGAATTATCCGTTTCTGATGGTGCCTCCTTTGAGAGTTCTTCAAAACCGGTGGCATCTAAATCTTCTGTTGAAAGATCTTCTTGCACTTGAAAGACATTAAAAAGTGAAAATGGATTCATGTTATGCTGCTTTATTTATATTGTCGATTTTCAATAATTTTTCTTTGAAATTATTATATTTTAATCCTTTATAACAATACAAAGAACCAATACAGTATTTGCTCAATGATGATTCTCTAATTCCAAATGATTTTAAGATTTTAATAAATGGACTATGTAAATTAATTCGTTCTTGTTTAACTTCAACAATTACCAAATGCTCAAGTGAAAAATTGTTGTTTTTTTCTGAAAAAGTTAATCCTAAATCTATGGTAATTCTTTCTGGAACTAATTTATTAACCAATGTAATTCTATTAAAATTATTCCAAAGAGTTGGAGCCAATTCAATTTTGTCGCCCGTTGATTCAGCAATAAAAGTACTTTGTTCGGAAGTAAGCGTTTCGTAAAATTTGTCTAATTTAATTCTGTTTTTATCTGTTCTTCCTTTTACTTTTTTCTTTACTTCAAGATAAAACAATTCTGATTCCACATAATTTCGAATTCTCACCTTGTAACGATAAGCTCTTTCATTATGATGATCTAAAAAAAGTTGATGATCTGAAGTATCGAAATAAAGTGTTTTATAAGAAGGTGTTCTGGTATTTTTGATTTCGAGAATTCTATAATCTGATTTAGATTTTTCTAAAATATTAGCCAATAATTGAGTGTTAAACGCAAATTTTGTATCTGTTCGATTCATCAATTTCACGGTATCCATTTCTGTTAAAGAAATGGGTTCAAGATCAGCTATTATTTTGTTTAAATCAGTCATTAATTTCAATTGTTCCTACATCTACAGTTTCATTATTACTTGACAATGTTGCGGATGAAAATACAGGTTCAATATTCCCTGTTGATCCAGAGCCATCCACATCTTGTGAGTAAACGAAAATTTTATAATCTCCTTTACGAAGGTATCTAAATTCAAAAGAACCATCATAACTAGATGAAATTTTTTCATCGTAATAGGAATTCGTACCTCCATAAATGATGTAAACATCGTAATCTGCTCCGTCAAATGTGTTGCCAGAAAATACGTTACCGATATAATCATTAACTAGAATTTTTCCTTTAATTGTACCAGTTCCGCCCACTCCAGCTTCTTTTTTGCAAGATGAGAGTAATGCCATTAGAATTAAAATGTAAAATGTATTTTTCATATATATAATTTGTTATTTCATTGGTGATATATTATATTCATGTATGGTTTTCTTTTTTAGTGAACATGAATATTTCATTGGGAAAAGATTAATTCAATTTATGTTTAGATATTTTTTGTGTAAAAATAATGTTTCCAGACTTGCTTTTTTTTTAATTAAATAGACTCCATCATTCAGCATTAATAATTCATTAATCTCTTTAGATTTTGCCTCATAATAATTTTCATAATAATTTAAAATGAAGCAATCCCAGTATAAAGTTTGATTAAAACAGAAATAATTTAGCTCTATTTGATTAAATGTAAAAAAGTCATCATCCTCATTTTGGGCATTCACATCCCCAAAAGCAAAAATAGATAGAGATAAGATTAGATTTTTTAAGTTCATACCATAAATTTTAATAATTTTCGTCCTTGTTAGACTTCACCCAAATACTTTAGTTTAACACGAAGTAAACATAAAATTAATAAAGTTTTGAAAAAAAAGGTAGAAATTATTCAAGTTAAGGTTGAAAGCAACGTTGTGAATGACGAATTAAACAATCAAGAGTCTAATCTTTTGGAAAAAGCGATTGAAGCAAGTAAAAATGCCTATGCTCCCTATTCCAGATTTAATGTGGGTGCCGCTGTTTTATTAGAAGATGGAACCATTGTTATTGGAAATAATCAAGAAAATGTGGCTTATCCCTCAGGATTATGTGCAGAGAGGGTTGCATTTTTTGCAGCCGGTGCTCAATACCCAGGAAAAGAAATTCGTTCGGTTGCGATTTATGCATTTTCAGACCTATTTGAAGTGAAAGATGCTGTAGCACCCTGTGGGGCATGTCGTCAAGCTATGGCCGAATATGAGCTAAAACAAGGCAAGCCCATTTCACTTTTAATTGCTGGTCCCTTAGGTAATGTAAAGAAAATTACAGATATAAGCAGTCTTTTGCCCCTGATTTTCAACGAAACAAATCTAAAAAAGCGATAATGGATTTAGGGATGAATATTGCCCTATGATTCTTCAAAAAATATTTAAAAGCACATCAATTTTTCTATCTTTGTCTATAATAAAAATTCACCTTCATGGCGTCTGATACGAAAGCGAAAAAACAGGTAACCCCTGCAAGTCAAGAGAAAAAGGTTCAGTTCAGTAAAGAACAATACATCAAATGGTATAACGACATGCTTGTTATGCGAAAGATTGAAGAAAAAACCGGACAATTATATTTGCAACAAAAATTTGGCGGGTTCTGCCATTTGTACATTGGTCAGGAAGCCGTAGTTGCTGGAACTGCCTCAGGTTGCAAAAAAGGAGATAAACATATTACTGCTTATCGAGATCATGCACATCCCATTGCGTTGGGTGTTCATCCAAAATACATGATGGCCGAATTATACGGACGTTCAACAGGTATGAGCAAAGGAAAAGGTGGATCCATGCACATGTTCCAAAAAGAAGTGGGTTTAATGGGTGGTCATGGAATTGTTGGTGCTCAAATTCCTATGGGAGCCGGAATAGCATTCGCAGAAAAATATAATAATACGGGTAATGTTTGCTTCGCATCAATGGGTGACGGAGCCGTTCGTCAAGGCGCACTGCACGAAACTTTCAACATGGCGATGATTTGGAAATTGCCAGTGATTTTCATAATAGAAAATAATAATTACGCTATGGGAACCTCTGTAGAAAGAACAACCAACGTAACAGATTTAAGTGAAATTGGAGCTTCTTATCATATGCCTTCTTTCAATGTGGACGGTATGAGTTGTGAGGCGGTTCATTTGGCCATTGAAGAAGCATGTGATCGTGCTCGCAGAGGAGATGGTCCAACTTTATTAAATATTATGACTTATCGTTACAAAGGACATTCCATGAGTGATCCGATGAAATACCGTACGAAAGAAGAAGTAGAAGAATACAAAGCAAAAGATCCGATTGAGCAAGTATTGGCAACAATCCGAAAAAATAAATATTTGACCGAAAAAGAAATTGAAGCAATCGATTTGAAGGTTGATGAAATTGTAGTCGAGTCGGTAAAATTTGCGGAGGAATCTCCTTATCCAGATCCAAGTGAATTGTATGATGATATTTATTCTGAGAAGGACTATCCTTACATTATAGAGTATTAGTTGAAAGGAATAGGCAATAGCCAAATATCCACATAGGGAGAAAGGCAAATGGGCAAAAGTCACTCAGGCAAATTAGGAAAGAAAAAGAAATGGTTGACTGTAATTTTATTAAGAAGGAAATTAAATTTAGAAACGAAAATGAAGGAAATAAAACTGAATATTAATTAAAGATTAAACACACTATTGGCTATTGCCTATTGTGGCTATTTGCCTTAATAAAAAAAATCAAATTTAAAAAATACGAAAAAAATGGCGGAAGTAATTAGAATGCCCAAATTAAGTGATACGATGACAGAAGGTGTCGTTGCTAAATGGTATAAGAATATAGGAGATTCTGTTAAGTCGGGAGAATTGCTTGCCGATATCGAGACTGATAAAGCTACTATGGAATTTGAATCGTATGAGAGTGGGGTTTTATTGCATATCGGTGTGGAAAAAGGAAAGGCCGCACCAGTAGATTCTATTTTGGCGATTTTTGGAAAAGCAGGGGAAGATATTTCGTCAATATTAGCAGCAGAGAAGATCATTGCACCTGCTAAAAAGGAAGAAGTTAAAACCGAGACACAGAATCAAGTTCAGAGTGAAGTTGTCGTTGCAAAAGTTGAGACTCTGAAACAAGTTCAGAGTGACGTGGTGACTCCATCTGTAAAAAAATCTGTTCCAGCACCTGTTGCGAATACGAATGGAAGATTGAAAGCTTCTCCATTGGCTAAAAAATTGGCAGAAGAGAAGGGAATGAATATTGGAAATTTACAAGGAAGTGGTGATGGAGGAAGAATTGTAAAAAGAGATATAGAGAATTTTACGGGCGGAGGATTTTCTGCTCCACAGGTGGAAGCTTATACTGAAGTTTCGGTTTCTCAAATGAGAAAAACGATTGCCAGAAGATTAGCAGAAAGTAAATTCACAGCTCCTCATTTTTATTTAACTATTGAAATGGATATGGATCGTGCGATTGATGTGCGTAAGTCCATTTTGGAATCGGTGGGAGTAAAAATTTCTTTCAATGATTTAGTGATCAAAGCAGCGGCTGTTGCCTTGAAAAAACATCCTAAAGTAAATGCATCTTGGTTGGGCGATGTGATTCGTTACAATCAACATGTACACATGGGTGTTGCTGTTGCAGTGGATGAAGGTTTATTAGTTCCTGTTGTTCGTTTTGCGGATACAAAAACACTTTCTCAAATAGCAGCAGAAGTAAAAGATTATGCAGGAAGAGCAAAAGATAAAAAATTGCAACCTTCCGATTGGGAAGGAAATACTTTTACCATTTCTAATTTAGGAATGTTTGGTATTGATGAATTCACAGCGATTATCAATCCACCTGATGCTTGTATTTTAGCAGTGGGAGGAATTCGTCAAACACCGGTAGTTAAAAACGGACAAATCGTTCCAGGAAATTTAATGAAGGTTACTTTATCTTGCGATCATAGAGTAGTGGATGGAGCTTTAGGTGCTGCGTTCTTACAAACTTTCAAATCGTATATGGAAAATCCAGTATTGATGTTGGGAAGTTATTCGATTTAAGAAGAAGCCAAGTAGCCAATAGTCAAATAGCGAAATAGATAATTAAAAAAACCTCGGAAGTAAAAACTTCCGAGGTTAATATTTAAACTAAATTTGAATTCTAATCCGTGACAACTATTTTCAGGACTAGTCACATTGAAATGATTATTCTTTTGCAACCGTTTTCTTCAAGATATAGTGATATTCTACATTACCGCTAGAATCAATTACAGGATAAGAACCTACTAACATCCAACCATCACCAGCCATATGATTTAAAGCATCAATCATTGAGTTAAATTTAATTGCTTTTCCAGTCACTGGATCTTTTAATTTATCATTATTAATTCCTTCAAACACTTTATTGGCTTGTCCAAAATCGACATCAATTTTGATTTTGCCTGATAAACTTAAAGTTGCTCTACCAACCACTTCACAATAAGCTTCTTTAGTTTCTTGCGCCATTGCGCTAAATGATAGTCCAATTAATAGAACTAATAGGGTAATTTGTTTTTTCATAAATAGGGTTTTTAATTTTGATGAGGTTATTACAAAAATCTAGCCAAATCTAAATTCTATTGTGAGTTATAAGTCTTTTCTGCTAATTTAAATTCGGATCCTCAGGATAATTGGAAAACAATTGATGATTTTCTCCCATTTCTCCTAAAATTTTCTTCCAAAGATTTTTAATAGAAGTATCCATTAATGTTTCTTTATCTGCCATAGAGACAATCCACGCGGATTCTTTTAATTCATTTTCTAATTGCCCTAAAGACCATCCGGAATAACCCACAAAAAAACGAATTTCACTTTCCTTGATTTCTTTTGATTCGATGAGCGATTTCATCTCGTCGAAACTTCCACCCATGTAAATTCCGGGTAATATTTCGAGACTACCTGTGATTTTTTCTCCCAAGGTATGAACGTAATAGAGGTTATCATTATTCACAGGGCCGCCAATAGAAATACGTGTTTTGAATTCAGGAAAATCATCCATGATTTCGGCCAATGGAAATTCCATATAGTTATTCAAAACAAAACCGAAAGAGCCTTCTTCATTATGTTCGCATAGTAAAACGACAGAACGTTTAAAATAGTCGTCGTCCAAAAAAGGTTCGGAGATGAGTACTCTTCCTTTTTTAGGTTTTAGTTTATTGAGTTTTTTAAAATTGATCAGCTCCATATTGAGATGTCGCTCCTCTGGAGCTCAACGGTTTTTAATTTTTAATTTTTCATTAATGTAAAGCGGGTCTTAAAGGTAAAGCAGCACAAATTTCTCCTTCTTTTTGCATGAGATAATTTAATCGTTCATAAACTTCCTTTTCGTCCCAATATCTTAACGCCATTTTCACAAAAATATTTCCATGCTTGGCTTCAGTTGTCCAAAGTAACTTGTAAAATGCTTTTAGTTCTGGGTCTTCAATATTATCCGCCACTAATTTGAATCTCTCTGCACCTCTGCATTCGAAAATTGATGCAAGTAACATTCGGTCGAGCAAACGGTCATTCACTCCGCTACGGCAAAATTTGATGGTTTCACTGGCATAAATATCTTGATAGATTTCGTGCCGCAAATTAATACCGCGTTTTTGCATTATAGCATAAACCATTCTGAAATGTTCTAATTCCTCAATAGAAGTTTCGATGAGTTCATCAATAATTTCTTTTTTATCGGGACATTTTGCTACAAAACTCATCGCCATAGCAGAAGCTTTTCGTTCGGCATCGGCATGGTCTTGTAAAAAAGTATCGAAGTTATCTAGAACTACTTTAACCCATTCGGGTGGTGTTTTCCAATTGAGATCGATGGAGTATTTCATAATTAAGATGCACCTTGGTGCGCTTTTTTTAGCCACTAATTTCACGAATTATCACTAATTGATTCGTGTAAATTAGTGTAATTAGTGGCTGTTTTTTCAATTAAACTTTTAACCTTGTTTGTGTTTATTTTAGCCACGAATTTCACGAATTATCACTAATTGATTCGTGTAAATTAGTGCAATTCGTGGCTGTTTTTTTCAATTAAACTTTTCACCTTGTTTGTGTTTTTTTTAGCCACGAATTTCACAAATTATCACTAATTGATTCGTGTAAATTAGTGTAATTAGTGGCTGTTTTTTCAATTAAACTTTTCACCTTGTTTGTGTTTTTTTTAGCCACTAATTTCACGAATTATCACTAATTGATTCGTGTAAATTAGTGCAATTCGTGGCT
>JBIPLT010000412.1:0-14409 GCA_044368255.1 Flavobacteriales bacterium | reverse complement strand
GTGCACAAGAGGCCATTTTGAGTGTGGCCTCCAGTGGGGTGGCCCAGTACCTGGCCGGGGACGGTTCCATGGACGGCGCCAACAGTGGCACCTGGACGAACGACCCTGGTGCCAGTGGCGAATACGTAGGCCAGTACAAGAATTCAGC
This sequence comes from Flavobacteriales bacterium, assembly GCA_044368255.1. Classification (GTDB taxonomy): domain Bacteria; phylum Bacteroidota; class Bacteroidia; order Flavobacteriales_D; family UBA2798; genus CAMBFX01. The sequence goes on along the minus strand of JBIPLT010000412.1, from coordinate 14,261 downwards.
CAACGCGTGGTACCAACAACTCACTTCGGCCTTCACCAATGGCGATGGCAGGGTGGACTTCGACAACCAGGGTGCTTCTTGGCAGGTCAGCTATGCCGGCAACGGCAAGCGCACCTACCAGCTCACCAATGGCCTGGCCGGCACCTTCACCAGCCCTCGCAACGATTTCACGCTGGATCAGGCACCGACGTGGGGTCTCAGCCCGCTGAACACGACCTCGGGCAATGACAGTACTTGGAACGCTGCATCTGGCTCCCTTCGCTCGACCAGCGTCATCACGGCTCCTGGCGACTATGTGGGGTCGGTGACCACTAACAGCGGCAAGACCGAGTCCCTCGTTCTCATTTCATCAGCCACCCGTAGCGACCAGAGGGTAGGTTATGCGCCCGGCTACCAATTTCTTAGATATATACAAATTGGGCCATGGAACATTCCAATTTACGATTGGGATGGCACCCGTTTGTATGAGCACTGGTACTATGGCCAAGAACATCATTTGGGTGGGTCTGCGGCTAACTCAATGCCTGGTTTCAATGACAAGGCCTCATCCTTGTACATGGGTCCCAAAACCTACTCGGTGACCCTGTACCAACACAACGATTACGGCGGCAGCTCCGAAACTTTTTATGCCAGCGATGGTGATTTTGGCAACAACCACATCAGGCATGACCAAGCCTCGAGCTATACCCTGAGGGGCTATCGCTATGAAGACTACAAGGACTACCAGTATGCGTGGACCTCTACATGGAGTCCCATGTATGACCAGCGCATCCAGCTGAGCTACAGCCTGAGCACGCAGGCGCAAAGTTACTACGACGACGTGGCCGTCTACAAGACCAGCACCCAGAAGGTGAAGGTCGAGAAGATGAAGAGCGTCACGGTCTGGCGCGAAGAGCCGGTCTATGCCACCCAGGTGCAACTGGTCACCCAAGTGTCTTACGACCAAGTCACTGGCCGCAGCAGCTTTGGTTCGGCCGACTCGGTCACGGCCGGCAGTATTTCCATCCAAGCCGGTGGCTCGGTGAACCTGAGCGGCAAGATGACGGCGACCCACACTCTGGGCATCAGCATCAATGCCTTGGGACAGGTCAGCCTGCAAGGCAACAACAAACCGGGCAGCAATGGGGCAGTCAACCCGATTGCGGCCACACTCAGCGCCAACACGATCGACGTGTATGCCGGCACCACGCTGTTGGTGGCCGACTCCGGGGTGCTCAAGGCCAGCCAGAGCGGTTCGCAAGCGGCCGCCACGCTGGCGCTGCACGCGGGCAACACGCTGAACCTGGGCGGGCGAACTGGCAGCACAGAGGCCGGTTTTGGTACGGTCACCCTCAAGGCCGACCGCAACGTCGAGCTCAGCGGCACCGTCGATGCGGGCAGCATCACGGTGCTCGCCGGTCAGGGCGCCTCCAAAGACGGCGCCATCAGGGCAGACAGCGACACCCGCCTGACGGCCAACACGGGCAATTTGGCGCTGACTGCCGGCCAGTTCGGTGGCCACATCACCTTGGCCAGCAGCAGCTTGCAGGCCAGCGCCAGTGGGGCGCGCATTGATCTCACAGCCCTGGCCGGTGCGGTGACGCAAACCAAAATGGCAGCCACAGACACCCAGGGCACCACCGACACCCAGGACGATGTGACGGTGCAGCTCATCACCGGCCTGCTGAGTGCCGATGTGCTCAAGGTACTGGCCGACAGCGCCATCACCTTGCAAACGCAGGTGCGCACCATTGAAAAACTCTTGCTAAGCAGTGCGGGCCACATTGAGCTGATCAACACCGGCAATCTGGTGCTCACCGAGGCCCAGACCTTTGACGGCGCCATCACCCTGAGCACCTATGGCAGCTTGCTGGTGACCGCAGCCCGCACCCTGGGCAGCAGCGACGCCAACGACATGGTCTTCACCACCACGCAGGCCCCGGTGACCGCGCCCGCCGTCAAGGCCGTCGCCGGCATGGTGATTGGCATGTTGAGCAATTCTGGCCGTGGCGACGTGGTGCTCAACGCCCAAGGTGCCATCACAAAGGCGGGCAGCAGCTTGATTTTGGCCGACACCCTCACGGTGGATGTCTCCATGGTGGGCCTGAGCGCGGCCGGCCAGCCTTGGCTGCTGGACCTGGCCACCAAAGTCAACACCTTGAACCTTCGCACCCAGGGCGCGGGAGACGTGCGCGTGGCCCAGGACAAGGCCGCCGCCGCCAATGAGGCGCGCACCCTGGTGGCCGCCAACGTGACCGTCAGCAACGGCGACTTGAACCTGGACGCCCAAGGCAGCGTGGAGCTGGGCAATGTGGTGTTGGCCGCCAACAGCAGCAGCAACACCCTGACCGTGCTCGCCGGCGTCGACATTCTGGTGCGCCATGCCAGTGCAGGTATTTACCTGGCCACGGCCGCTGCCGCCCAAGGCACGGACTACAACAACGACGGGGACTACACCGACACGCTCAACGAATCAGCGCTGGGGCGCGACCTCAATGGCGACGGCGACAAGACCGACACCCTGACCGAGCAAGCCGCGCCCACCAGCGTCAGCTCGGCCGGCAACATCACCCTCAATGCCGGGCGCAGCATCAGCGAAGGCGGGGCTGACGCCGATGTCGATGTGGTGGCCAATGTGCTGACCCTCACGGCAGGCACTGGCATCACTGGTCTGGAGTTGGCCGTCAACGCCTTGAACGCTTTTTCCAGCGCAGGCAATATTGTGCTTTCCGAGATGGATGGGGCGCTAGAAAGCTCCTTGGGCATGGACGTGCAACGCGCTGTGACTCTCAAGTCGGGCACAGCCAATGCGCAGGTCACCACCGTCAACCTCAGCTCGGCCAAAGAACTCCGAGTGGGCAGCAGCGCATTGGTGCGCGGTGACATGCTGCGCCTGACCAGCACGGGGGCATCGGTGTCTGTGACTGCACCCAGCGCCTGGACGGCTGCGAATCCCACCCTCAACAACTCGCTGGACCACAACGGCGGCTTTGCCGTGGTGGCGGCAAGCAATGTCCAGCTCTACCAGTTCATCAACGCGGCCCATTGGATGGAGTACCGGGCGGGTGGCTCGTTTGCCTTTGGTGTGCCTGTCATCAATTCCGACGGCAGCGCCAGCCGGGGCACGGTGACCGAGAAGCTGCCCGACACGCTGATTGCAGACACTTTGATTTTGGAGACCAGCGGCACGCTGTCTTTCCTCACGGGCACCCTCACGGCTGGCCAGCGCCTGGAGCTGATCGCGGGCGAAGACGTGGTGATCAAAGGCACGATTGCGGCTGGTTACGGTCGCACGGCCATAGGCACCTTGGCCATCACCGCCAAAGGCTTGAGAGACATTGCGCGCGGCTTGGACCTCAACCTCGACGGTGACCTTGGCGACAGTTTCCAGGAGTCGGCTTGGGGCGGCGACATCAATGGCGATGGCGACATGAACGACCTGGTATCCGAATACCAGGGCATGCAAAACACCGGCAACATCACCCTGCGTGCAGAGGTGCTGCCAGCCAGCAATTTTGCGCTGCGCGCGCTGCGCGACATCGACGTGGGCTTGTCCAAGACCTCGGGCACCAGCAACCTCACGCTCAGCGGCTTCATGGGCGGACTGCAGGGCTTTGATCCGGCCAACAACGTGAGCATCAACGTCACCGGGACGCTGACTGTGCTGGGCGGCATTGTGGCGGCCAACGCCAGTGCCGGCGGCGACATTGACGTGACGGCCGCCTCCGTCACCATTGACGGTGCCTCGGTCTTCATTGCTGACCACCTGAAGGTCAGCACCAGCGGCGGCATGCTGCTCAACACCGTGGTGGCCAGCGTGGAGGCCCGCTCTACTGGCAGCGACAGCAGCGGCAATATCACCATCAACGAGTCAGATGGCCTGCTCATTGAGTCCGTGACGTCCCGCGACGGATCGATTGCGATCCGCACCGGCGGCGACACCGATGTGCGTGAGATTCGCAACTATGCCGACGGCGCAGGAAAAAACATAGAGCTGCGCGTCAACGGCAATGTGCGCATCGACCAGATCGAAGCGGCTACCGCTGCGGGGGCTGCCAAGCGCAATGGCAGCATCACTGTCGAGGCCACAGGCTCTATGCTGGAGTTGCCTACGTACGACCAGAGTTCGGCCGACCTCTACGGATTTACCGTCACCTTGATCGGTACACCCACGGTTGCGCCTGTCAATCTGGTCTCGAGCACCTCCAAGGGCACCACAAACGAGCTGGAGGTGCGTGTCATCTCCAGCGCGAGCGACGCCTACACCCTGACCACTGCGGGCCGTACGCTCTCGAACGACTCCATACGGGGCTTGGGTGGGGCCAGCATCAGCATCAGCTCCAGCACCTCCGTGGCCGCGGGCGTAGACGCCTACCAGCGCAACCGCATCGTTCTGGGGGCGCTGACCCAGGTCGGTTATGTGTACACCGTGCAGGTCAACAACTTATCCAGCAGCTTCACCAGCACTGATTCGGATATGTCGAAGGTGCTCCAGGGCCTGGCCACCGTCATTGAGACAAACTTGCCTGGCATCGACGTCACCGTGGATGCCAACGCTTATGCCCTGAACCTGCAGGCCCGCCAAGCCAACACGGCCTTCACCGTCGATGGCGTGACCGTGACCGAAAACTTTGTCGGCGAGGTCTTGAGCGCTGTGACTGATGCAGGCACAGTGCCAGTGACCCAGCCCGGTGCGGTGGCCAGCCAGATCAGCACGGTGAGCTTTGACGCTGCGCAGACCGTGCTTGCCGCCCAGTGGCACAGTGTCATGGTCAACGGCCATGACTATGCGGTGGCCGTGGGCGACAACGCCTCCATCTGGATCAACGACACCCAAAGCGTGGCCGTCAGCGCCAAAGAGTGGGGCGCGACCACCACGGCCAGCGGCGTGGTCGCCAGCGCCGTGGCCGGCTCTCTGGGCACGGCCAGTGTCACGGCCTCCAGTGTCAGCGTCTCGCCCCTGAGCGTGTCTCTGGCCGGTGTCACCGTGGTGGCGGGCCAGAGTTATGCGATCACCATTGGCGGCACGCCTTTTTCAGTCACTGCCACTGGCACCACTGTGGACAGTCTGGCCGTTCAACTTAGGGACGCGATAAATGCAAATACTGAGCTTGTGGCCACGCTCAGCGGCAGCACGATGTCAGTCACCCGCCAAGACGCCAGTCGGGTGGGCACGGCCAGCACCACCATGGTGGGTGCGGTGCTTACGCAGGCTCTGGAAACCGTCACGCCCTTGACCATCAACGCCGCGGGCTGGACGCCGGTGCAGGGCGCGAGCTACAGCATCACGATAGGCAGTACGCCCTTTGCCGTGCAGGCCGTCAGCGGCGAGACAGACGAAACCCTGGCTGAGAAGCTGCGTGACTTGATCCATGCCAGCAGCAGTTACGCCGCCACGCACAGCGGCACCACCCTGAGCGTGAGCACCCAGGCTGGCGCCCGCGTTACCGAGACAGCCACCACGGCCCAAACCCCTCCAGCCCGCACGCTGAGCTTGTCTGGCCTGACGGTGGTCGCGGGCAGCCGCTACACCGTCGATGTGGGCGGGGTCAGTGTCAAGGTGGTCGCCAGCAGCAGCACATTGAGCACCTTGGTGACCGACTTGACCACGGCACTCCACGCGGCCAGCGGGCTCAATGCCAGTTCCAGCGGCACCACCATCACACTGGCCGATGAGAATACTGCCTCTGGCGTTGACCCCCTGACGGCCAGCATCACCAGCTCGGTGCAAAGCCTGCAGCCACTCGCGGAGTCGGGACTGGCGGCGGTGACGGCCAGCACCCAGAGTGGTCAGCGCGTGAGCCTGACAGGCTTGCCGGTGCGCACCGATGTGCAATACACCCTTCAGGTGGGTGGCACGGCCTACACGGTGACCGCCGTGGGCGGCGACACCCTGGCCAGTGTGACCGACAAACTGGTGTTGGCCATAGGGGCCACAGCCTCGGCTACCAAGGCCACGGTGGACGCGACCTGGCTGTCCGTCAATGCGGCACTGGACACGCTGATTGAAAAGGGCGAGGCCGTGAGCGTGCAGCAGGCCAGGCCCGTGGACCTGATCGGTGTCAAGTCGGCCGTGGCGGCCACCTACACCCTGAGCTTGGGCACCAACAGCGTGAGCTATGCCGCCGAAGCCAACATGTCGGCGGAAGATCGTGCCGTTGGGCTGGCCAGCGCGCTGACCAACACCTTCGCCAGCACTTACACCGTGCGCCTCGATGGAGGTGTGCTGTGGGTCACCAGTGGGGCCGCCGCTGCCACCATCACCCTGACCAGCACGAACACAGGGGTTGCAGGGGATGTCTTGCAGGTGGAGTCCGCCGATATCGCCGCGCGCCGCCTGACGCTGCTCGCCGACACCGCCAACACCGCCTTTGTCGTCAACGGCGCAGCCATCACACCGCTGACCAGGCTGTCGGCCCAGCCCATCAACACCACGCAAGCGGCCAGCAGCAGCCTGCCGCAAATCACCGAGGTGGGCTTTGCGGGCACCCCAGCTTCCAATATGCGCTACACCGTGGTGGTCGAGGGCCGGGCCTACAACGTGCAGGTCGGCAACAACCTGAGCCTGAAGTTCACCGCCGGGCTGGCTGCCCAGGCCGGCATCAGCCTGAGCATCACCGACGAGGAAGGTGTGGCCATCGCTAACGCCAGCCACCGCACGTGGCTGAGCAATGTGCAGGTCACCCCTGCCGGTGTGAGCCTGCCCAGGATGCTGGACCTGACCGGCCTGCCCGTGCAAGCCGGTTATGTGTACACCGTCACGGCCGGCGCTGCCACGGGCACCTTCACGGCGCAAAGCGGCAGCACCGCCCAAAACGTGCTCAACGGCCTGGCCGCAGACTTGAATAGCCGCACAGCCACCAGTGGCGTGACGGTGGTGGCGCAAAGTGCCACCGTCAGCGCGGAATGGACGGGCACCTCTGGCCAAACCGGGGTGCTGGACCTGCTCAAGACGCGCATAGAGGCCGACAACCTGGTCACGGCCGTGGCCAGCGCCAGCACGCTCAGGCTCACGGCCAAGGCCGTGAACACCCCCTTCAGCGTGGGTGCGGTGTACGCCAGCGCCACTGGCGCCCTGGTGGGCGACCCGGGTTCGCCCAAGGTGCTGGCCGGCACCAATGTCGCCCAGGTCAGCCGCATTGTCTTTGCCGATGACACGACAGCAGGCGACGATTTCTCTTTGGTCACGGGGATGAGCTTCAAGGTGAGCATGGGCTTGGGCAGCTACACCGCCACCATAGGACAGGACGGCGTGACAGCCCAGTGGTCTTCCATCTTGAACAAGCTGGCCAGCCTGATCGAGGCCGGCGAGAACGCGGCCGTGGTCGCTGGCATTGCCGCAGCTACAACCTCCCAGCCCTTCAATGCCACCGAGATCACCGTCAGCAGTGACGTGGCCCAGCGCAGCCTCACGCTGACGGCGAAAACGTCCAACAAGAGCTTTAGCGTGATTGGCCAAACCGTCAGCTTCAACGGCAGCCGATCGGTGGCAGGCGGCGTGGATTCTGCAGGCGTCACCCCAGTGGTCAATGCTGGGTCTGCGGTCAAGCAGCTCAGCCGGGTGGATTTTTCGGGTTCCGTCTCCAGTTCAGTGACCTACGCGGTGTCGGTCAACGGCGTGTCCCAGGCGGTCAAGGTGGGCGATGCCATCCCTGCCTCCGGCACGGTAGCCAACAGCTGGGCCTCTGTGCTGGGTGAGCTGGCACGCAAACTCACGGCGGCCGGGGTGGTTCAGGCCACCGTGGTCGGCCAGGCCCTTCAACTCGAGGCAGTGCTCGCCAATGCATCCTTCACCTTGAGCGCCTTTGGCTCGGACGCCAATGTCAGCGGCTTGGTGATGCCGGGAGACTATGTGCTGGTCTTGCCCAGCCGACCTTCCGGGCCCTACAGCCTGAGTTCGGCCACCGGCAGCCTCACGGTGGTGAACCTGCCGACCACCGCAGGTGAAACCATCACCCTGGGTGCGAACAAGTCCCTGGTGGTGGTTTCACCCATCAACGTGGGCAGCAATGGCTCTGTGAGCTTGACGGCCGGTTCTGGCCTGACCCTGGGTGGCAAACTCACGGCCGGGCGGCTCAACGCCACGGCGGGCTCTGACCTGAACATGAGCTCGCAGGTGGGTGTGATGAACCTTGCGCTCAGCACTGCCTCTGGCGCCAGCCCCAGCAACCTGACCCTCAACCAATCGGCCCCGGGCAACGACACCGCCAGTTTGACCATCGAAACCCTGGCCATGTCGGGCGGCAACGTGGACATCGTTGCCGACGGTGACGTGATCATCAACAGCATCACCGGCTCGGTGGGCACGCTGCGCATCGTCACCACGGGCGGCAATGTCTGGATCAAGAGCATGGCCGACGGCGCGGCTGTGACCATAGACGCCAGCGGTGACGTGACCCTGGGCAACCGGGCGGCCTGGGCCACCGGGGCCAGCGACACGACGATCGAAGCCAGCAGCCTGAACCTGGTGGCCGGTGGCGCCATCACCGTTTATGAATACGACGCGGTGGTGGTGGATCAGATCCGCAGCAAAACGGGCGCAGCGGTCAACTTGCAAGCCGGTGGCGCAGTCACCTTAAATGCAGCAATTGACGCCAAGAACAGTGCCAGCATCAGCCTGAAAACATTGAGCGGTGCGCTCAATCTCAGCGCGGCCCTGACCACGGCGGGCGGCGCCATCATTGTCGAAGGCGCGGCCGGTCTGAGTCTGTCCGAGCTGGCCGACCTCAGCAGCACGGGCGGCAACATCACCTTGAAAGCCGGTACCGGCGCCCTGGCCATGGCCAACGACACCTTGGTGAACGCAGGCGCGGGCCAGCTCAGACTGGACGCGCTGGGCCTGGTCACTCTGGGCCAATTGCGCAGCAGCTACGCCGGCGAGTTGTCAATCACTGGCGCAGGCGTGCGGGCCCAGGCCGATGGCGTCACCGACATTCTGGCGGCCAACGCCAACCTTCGAATCACATCTTCAGGCGGTATAGGAACCCTCTCGAGCCCCCTCGAGACACAGGTGAAAAATATGAATTTATGGAATACCGACCCCGGCACCAGTGTCATCATCGTGGAGCAGCTCAGCACCGTGGAGTTGACCCAGGTTCGCCAGCAGGGCACAGGCGCGGTGGATGTGCGCACCTTGGCGGGCGATATCACCGTGCTCGACCTGGGCGGCTCCCTAGCCGATGGCATTTCGGCGACCAGCGGCAGCGTCAGCCTGTATGCAGGCAAGGGCGCTGTGAATTTGTATGAGGACATTCGCACCACGGGCGGCGGCGTCAGCGTGGTGGCCGAGTCGGGCGATATTTTGCTGGACTCGGGCATACGCGTGATCGCCGGCAAAAACGCCGACGGCACGGACCTGAAAACGGACGACATATTGCTGCGTGCGGCCACGGGCTCCATTTTGACGGCTGCCTCCGCCGCCCAGTGGCTCAAGGACGGTACGTCCTTTGACAAAGACGCCCTCTGGGCCATGGAGAACGGCCGCTACGTAGTCAATGCGGTCACCGGGCTGATCCAGGCCGACAAACTCAGCGATTCCGAGATCTACCAGCGCCAGCTTGCCAACGGGCAGGCCCTGCGCACGGCGGACGGGGCCTACTTGCAGACCACAGGCGGCAACCTCATTTTGCAGGCCAGCGGCACCATCGGTGAAAAAACAGCCGGCCAGACCTTCAGCCCCCTGGCCATTTTGGTGGACGCCGAGTCTTTGCTGGCCAGCAGCAGCTCGCGGGCCGATGTCTCCATCATCGCCACTGGTGCGGTCAAACTGGGTGCGGCGGCCGACAGCAGTGGCAGCAAAGGCGGCTCGACCAGTGTGCTCAGCCTCACTGGCAAACAGTCCATCACCTCTCCGGTGGATGCGGCCGGCCAGGACATCACCTTCACGGGCAACCAGATCAGCATTGGCAGCACGGTGCGCAGTGCCGACGCCACGCTCACCATCAAGCCGATGGACCCTTCGGTGGCCATTGTGGTGGGCGATATCCTGCTGGACAGCAACAACAAGTTGACGCTCAACGCCGGCAAGTCAGACGCTGGCACCCTGAACCTGGACCGCACCTCCTTGGGCAACCTGGGGGCGGGCTTCACGGAAATCGTGATCGGCGCCGAGGGCAATGCCAATCCGATTTACCTCACCTCATCAAGCGCCTCGGGCCTGGTGTTCAACGACCCGCTCAAGCTGTACGCCAACGGTGATGGTGGCGAGATTTACTTTGGCACGGAGCTGAGCGCCAAGTCGCTGACTGTCTTTGGTTCTGGCCACACCACCACGTTCACCGCCAACCAGAATTTTTCGACCAATCTGGTGCTCAACGACTCTGCGAAGATACAAGGCAACATCACCATCACCACCGCCACCGGCAACCTGGTGTTTGGCCAAAGCGGCTACGACTATTACGTGGCAGGCAGCGTGTCCACGAGCAACACCAACGACACCCTCACTCTGAACGCGGGCAATGGCGGCGATGTGGTGTTCATCAGCAAGATCGTGGGTGCCGACTCCGGCGAGCCCAACACCGAATACCTCAAGGGCCTGACCATCAACGCCGAACACGTGACATTCAGGGAAGAGGTCATCATCGACGGCAACCTGGTCATTCATGCCACGGGCAAGGTGATCTTTGCCAGTGGCGTGACCCTCAAGAACGGCGGCAGCCTGACGATTGACGGGGCGACGCAGATTGATTTCCAGTCCTTCAGCACCCTGACCCTGGAAGGCAATGGCAACGTCTTGCTCGAGGCCGACGAGATCAACCTGCCCAGCACCAGCCGCAGCATCTCGGGCAACGGCACGATCACCCTTCGCCCCAAAACGCTCACGCAAACCATTGCCCTGGGCTCACCGCAGGACTTCTCGGACACTGACAGCATTTTGAGTCTGGAGGTCACCGAAATGATGGCACTGGCGAGTACTTTCACCGAGATCGTCATCGGTCACCGCACCGAGTCGGCCGGCGTTTGGCACACCGCCTCTGCCTCCATGAACCAGGTGACCGTGGGCGGCGCGAACACCTCCATATCCACCAACCCGTTGTTCTTTAGCAACCTGTCGATTTACGGCAATTCCATCACCGTCTCGGACTACAGCAACTCGGCTTTCAGCCTGGGCTTGGCCCCCAACAAGCTCCTCAAGCTCGATGCCAAGGCCGACATCACCATCGCCAATGCCATGGAGGCCGACTCCATCGAGCTGTACTCTGCCGCCGGCAGCATCAGCCAGACCAACGCCAGCGACCGCGACAGCGTGACCGATGAGGCCATACGCAGCCTGGAACTGGTGGTGTGGGCTCAAACTGGCGTCACCCTGGGTTCGGTGGAAACCACTTACCTGGACGTGCAGAACACAGGCTCAGGCGCCATCACTGTGGTGACCAATGCCGCCCGCTCGGGCGCCCGCCTGAGCAACACGCAAATCACCGGCGATGTTCAGCTCGTGCGCATGGCCATGACCAGCGCCAGCGGCGGCGACATCAGCCTGACCGCCAAGGGCGGCAGCATCACCGTGCTCAGCGGCACGGTGGACACCGGCACGGCGGCCACGCACCTGCTGCTCGACGACAACACCGCCGCCAGCGTGAGCAATGTGGCCACCGGCAGCGGCCTGGGCGACATCACCTTGATCGCCCGTGGCACGGGCGAAGACATTCTGCTGAACATGGACATCACCGGCGTGGGTGCGATCACCCTGGAGGCGGCCGACGCCGTGACCACCAGCGCGGGCATAGACTTGGTGGCCACGGGCGCCAACAGCGGGGTGAGCGTGACGGCCACGGCCGGCGCCATCAGCTTGTCGGGCAACGTCAGCTCGGGTGCAACCACGGGCACGCTCACGGGTGGGCAGATTTCGATGGTGGCCGGCGGCGCGCTGACCATGGCCAGCGGCACCAGCATCACCACCCTGGGCGCGAGCGGCCGGGCCAGCCTGCAGGCGGGCGGCAACCTCAGTCTGAGCCAACTCCAGGCGGGGGTATCGGCCTCCCTGACCAGCACGGCCGGGGCCATCATTGACAACCTCACGGGTGACACGGACAACGTCTTTGGCGATGCCTCGGACGCCTTGGCCCTGAGCCTGAGCTCGGCCAACGGCACGGGCACTGCGTCAGCGCCTTTGCGCACCAGCGTGGCCAAGCTCGAAGCGCTCAACAGCACCAGCGGGGGCCTCTTTGTCCGCGAAGCGACGGCCTTGGAGATCACGGGCAGCAACCTGACACCTGGCATCAACGTGGGCGGCAGCAGCGGCGCCATCTCGCTGGTGCTGACCACTGGCAATCTGACGGTCAGCGAGGCCATACAGTCCACCGCCACCGGCACCAACGTGGGCAATGTGCTGCTGCAGACCGAAGCCGGCGAGCTCAGCGTGCAGGCCAACGTCAGCTCCAGCGGCGGCAACCTGAGCCTCTTGTCCAGCTTGGGCATCAACCTGGGAACGGTCACGGCCGCCCAGGTGACGGCCACAGCCGCTGGCAAGTCGGCCGAGCTCGTTGCCGCTGCAGGCAATGTGACCATGTCCACCAGCGCTGGCATGGTGGCCAGCAACTCAGGCGGCTTGCGGGTGATGGCCTCGGGCAACATGGTGCTGGGCCAGCTCAACGCGGGCACGGGTGCGGCCGGCGTGGTCAGCCTGAACGCGGGCGGCAGCATCACCGATTCCGATACCGACGGGGCCTCGCAAGGCATCAACGTCACGGCCAATGCGGCGCGTTTTTATGCCACCGGGGCCTTGGGCACTTCGACCAATGCCATTGAAATCAGCGTGGGCACCGTGGCGGCCAAGACCGTCAATGCCAATTCGGGCCTGTTCCTGGATGAATACAACGGCCTGACCGTGGGCAGCGTGGCGGGCCTCACCGTCAACCGGGTCGACGCGCTGGGCGCCAGTGCCAGCTCCCTGGACGTGGCGGGTTTTGCGCTCAACGAAGAATTGGCCCTGGCTGGCCTGAATGCCGCCACCGGCGGCGCGCTCGTTTTGCGCAGCGGCACGGGTGCCGGCGTGGGCGTGACCAGTGCCCTGCTGGTGAGCTCGGCGATCACCGCGAATGCCAATGTGCTGATTGAAAACGCCCATGGTGATACCGCCAGCACCCTGACCGTGAATGCCGCCATCAACGCCGGCAGCGGCAATGTGTCGGTGGTCAGCAAAAACGCCCAAATTTATGGCGCCAGTGGCGACATCACGACCACGGGCGGGACCATAGACATCCAGACCACGCTGGCTCTGGCCGACGTGACCATGGACGCCGGTACGGTGTTGCAGACCAATGCCGGCAACATCCGAGTGGCCGCATCGTCCACCGGCACCTTGACGCTGGGTCTGCTGGATGCTCGCAGCAGCACAGACCGTGGCACTGGCCTGACCTCTGGCCAGTCCAGCTGGGGCTCGGTGTCCCTGAGCTCTGTGGGTGGCAGCATCCTGGGCAGCAGCAATGCGGGTGTGGATGTGTATGCCAAAGCGCTCAAGCTCACTGCCAGTGGCGCGGGAGCGGTGGGGGCAGGCAGCAACCATTTGATGACCGAGGTCAGCACGATCAGCGCCAATGCAGGCAGCGCAGGCCTGTTCCTGACGGACGCCACTGCCATCAGCGTGGGTCAGACCGCCGCCATTGCTGCCAGCCGAGTACTCAGCGATGGCACGGTCTCTTCCTCCTCCTCGACCGACAGCACCCAAGACGACTTGGTCAGTGCCGGCAAGCTGGTGTTGAAAACGGCGGCGAGCAACATCACCACCACGGGCACCACCGGAGACATCAGCGCCGCTGGCCACCTGCTGCTGGACTCGGCTGGCAGTCTCACCTTAGGCGGTACCCTGAGCAACAGCGCGGGACACACCAGCCTAGTGGCTGCCAGTGGCCTGACGCAGTCAGGCAGTATCAGCACCAGCGCATCGGCGGGGTCGGTGGAGCTGATTGTGGGCAACACCATCATTCAATCAGGCAGCGCATCCATCAACACCAACGCGGCCACCACCCCAGGCAACGTAGTCCTTTATGCCACCACGGGCGACATCGTCCTGCAAAGCATCAATGCGGGCAGTGGCAGTGTGCTTGTCAGAGCCGAGGGTGGCCTCATCACCGATGGCAATTCCTCGACCCTGAACATCACTGCGGCCGGCCTGATCCTGTCCACACCGCCGAGCGACAAGAGTGTGGGCAGCAGTGCGGACGCCCTGGAGATCAGCGTCACCACCCTGGCCGCCCAGGCGGGCCAAGGGGTGTTCCTGAGCGAAGCCGATGCCATCACCATCGGCAGCCTGACCATCAGCGGCAACCGCATAGACGCCACGG
>JBIPLT010000305.1:0-3412 GCA_044368255.1 Flavobacteriales bacterium | reverse complement strand
CGAACAACAAATTTTAATGAATGATTTATTGTATTATTCTGGTAAAACGTATTGGGATTGGTTTGTGGCTTACCAAACACAATTATTATATCAAGAAGCGGCTGAGTTAGCTTTGCAACGTTTAAGTTTTGTAAAACAAAGTTCTGAACTTGGAGATAGACCTTTTTTAGATACACTTGAAGCTTCCATTTTTTATACGAGTATTGATTTACTATTTCAACAATCAAAGTTGGAATATGAAAATGCTACGTTGAGTCTTTCTTTATTTTTATGGGACGAAAATTTAACTCCACTTCAGTTAAAAGAAACTATTTTACCACCCACATTAGATCAAATTGATTTAAATGATTCTGTTTTGAAATTGGTAGGAACGCTTAAAGATAAACTAAACCAACACCCAGAAATTAGGAGATACAATAATTACTTAGATAATCTTTTATTAGATGAAAGATTATACAAAGAACAATTAAAGCCTGTTCTTGATTTGAAATATAATTTTATTACAAAGTCATTGAATTCCGACCCAATTTTGAGCACCAATAATTACACCTGGGGATTGAATTTTCAAATGCCTGTTTTCCTTCGAAAAGAACGAGCCAACCTTAAATTGATTAATTTAAAGAAACAAGAAAACGAATTTGATTTGCAATATAAAATTCAATCCGTGAATGTGGAGTTTGAAAAGGCATTGAATAAATGGGAGCTTTCCACCACTCAATTATCACAATGGGAAAAAATGGTAGAAAATTATTTGCTTTTAGCCAATGGCGAATCTGAACTTTTTCAATCGGGTGAAAGTTCTATTTTTTTAATGAATACTCGACAAGTAAATTATTTAAATGCAAAAATGAAATTTCTTGAATTAATTTATAAGAATAACGAATCGCTTTTAGCCACTTTCAGATCGGCAGGAGCATTAACAAAATAACGATGATTAAAGTATTTATAACCATAGCCCAGGGCTCAGAAACAGATGAAGTAATTCAATCTATTCTGGATGAAAAATTTGCACTAGAATTAGCATTAGATGAAATTTCTCTTTTTGAAAAAGATGAAAATGGGAATTTAATTTCTAAAAGGCAAAGTCAAATTACGTTTATCACGAAAGCACTTTTATACTCCGATTTAGAAGAATTTTTATTTAAAAATTGGCAAGATACTATCACTACATTTTATACGCTTCCGGTTTTGAATATGGATAAAGAAAGAGCCATGTTGGTTCGTAAAGGATTGAGAGCAGTGTAATTTAAATCTAGTTAATTAGAGAAAAGAGGGAGATTATTTGCCTAATTTCTCGAGCTGCTGCAACATATTATACATCTGATCGCGCAATCTAGCGGCTTCAATAAAATTCTCTTGACGAGCTTCTATTTCCATTGATTTTTTTAATAAACCAATATTTTTCTCTAGTTGTTCTTTGGTTAAATATTGCAATACTGGATCTGCCGCTTGGGCAATTTCCATTTGTTGCATATACACTTTTGCATTTTTTATATTCTTCGGATTTCTTTTTCCTACTAAAATGGTTTCATTCGTTTTGATAATTTGAGTCGGAGTAATATTATGCTTAATATTATATTCTGTTTGCATCGATCTTCTTCTATTCGTTTCATCAATAGTTTTTCGCATCGAATCGGTCATTCTATCGGCATACATAATTACTTTTCCATTGATATTTCTAGCCGCACGTCCTACTGTTTGTACCAACGCTCTTTCTGAACGCAAGAATCCTTCTTTATCGGCATCCATAATAACTACCAATGAAACTTCAGGTAAATCCAAACCTTCACGAAGAAGATTTACTCCAATCAAAACATCAAAAAACCCTTTTCGTAAATTTTGCAAAATCTCAACTCGATCCAAAGTATCAACGTCTGAGTGAATATACGTGCAACGAATTTCCATTTTTGTCAAATACTTCGAAAGTTCTTCTGCCATTCTTTTGGTAAGCGTAGTTACTAAAACTCTTTCTTCTCTGCGAATTACTTTTTCAATTTCTTCCATTAAATCATCCACCTGATTCGTGCTAGGACGAACTTCAATCATTGGATCTAATAATCCAGTTGGACGAATCAATTGTTCAACCACTACACCGCCCGATAAACTCAATTCATAATCGGTAGGTGTGGCTGAAACAAAAATGACTTGGGGAATAATTTCATTAAATTCTTCAAACTTCAGAGGACGATTATCCAAAGCAGCAGGTAAGCGAAAACCATATTCCACTAAATTTATTTTTCTAGAACGATCACCGCCATACATTGCTTTTATTTGTGGAATGGTAACGTGACTTTCATCAATCACCATTAAAAAATCTTCTGGGAAATAATCTAATAAACAGAATGGGCGAGAGCCCGCTTCTCTTCCGTCAAAATAACGAGAGTAATTTTCAATTCCACTGCAATAACCGAGTTCTTTAATCATTTCTAAATCATAAATCACTCTTTCTTCTAAACGTTTTGCCTCGATATGTTTACCTACACTCTTTAAAAAATCAACTTGCTTAATCATGTCCTGTTGGATAGTGAATTCTGCGTTTTTGATCGTTTCTCTTGAGGTAACAAAGATATTAGCAGGAAAAATATTGAAAGATTCGAATTTTTCTATCACCGTAAAATTAAATGGATCGATGGTTTCCATTTTCTCAATTTCATCTCCGAAGAAAACAACGCGTAAAGCGTAATCAGCATAAGCCAAGAAAATATCCACTGTATCACCTTTCACTCTAAATTGTCCACGTTCCAATTCTCCTTCTGTACGTGAATAAAGATTATCCACTAATCGCAATAAAAATTTATTTCTCGCGATTTTTTGTCCTCGCATAATAGTCGTCATTCCTTTTGCAAATTCCTCTGGATTCCCCATACCATAAATACAAGAAACAGAAGAAACCACAATCACATCTCTTCGGCCAGAAAGTAAACTAGAAGTAGTACTCAAACGTAATTTTTCAATTTCTTCATTGATGGCTAAATCTTTCTCAATATAAGTATCAGTAGTTGGTAAATACGCTTCTGGTTGGTAATAATCATAATAGGAAACAAAATATTCCACCGCATTATCAGGAAAAAACTGTTTAAATTCCGAATACAATTGAGCCGCTAAAGTTTTGTTATGAGAAAGAATCAATGTTGGCTTCTGTACATTTTGAATAACATTAGCCACCGTAAAAGTTTTTCCAGAGCCCGTAACCCCCAATAAGGTTTGAGCAGGATCATTACGCAATACTCCTTCCGATAATTGCTTAATGGCGGTTGGTTGATCTCCAGTGGGGCTAAAATCAGATACTACTTTGAATTCCATGGCTCAAATTTATTAATTGGTTATTAATAAACGGCTATTGTTTAAATCATTATTTGAATTAAATTTTAGTTGAATTATTACAAGTAACTTTGTTTCGTGATTTTTAAAG
>JBIPLT010000006.1:0-37852 GCA_044368255.1 Flavobacteriales bacterium | reverse complement strand
TTGTTAATTCTTACCAATGGAGTGTTTCCGATAGTCTCAAGAATATTATTGTAAATTTTCATAATTGATTGATTTTCGTTGGTAAAAATACATTTATTACTCTTTGCAAGCAGAAAATTTAATTCACAATTTAACTATTTTGTTGCAATTCCAAATACCCGTCAGTTCGAGTATTTCGAGTCTTCGAGAAATGTATCGAGAACAAAGGGAAGTATATAGAGAATTGAAATATAATACACTGTCGTTCTCGATACTTTGAAATAAGAATTTCAAAACTCGAACTGACAGTCAGCCTACTTGAATCGTATCGCTTTTACAGGAGAAATCTTTACAATAATCATGGATGGAAGCAGCATGGCGAGTGTACAAATCACCAATGTACCAAGATCAATTGCCATAATATACCCTAAATCTAAATGAACCGGAACAGTAGCCATAAAATAAGTTTCCTGATTCATTTTAATAAAACCGGTTTGCTGTTGCAAAATTCCTAATCCTATGGCTAAAACATTTCCAATAATTAATCCTCGAATAATATACCAAGAAGCATTATACACAAATATTTTTGAGATAGAACGATTACTACATCCTATGGCTTTCATGGTTCCAATCATTGCGGTTCGCTCTAAAATAATCACTAAAAGCGTTGATGACATATTGATTAAGCAAATCAATAACATCAAAAGAATAATGATTTTTACATTGGTATCAAGTAATTCAAGCCAATCAAAAATTTCGCCATAAACAGCGGTGATGGGTTTGGTTTCGAAATCGTAGGGAATTACATCGGTCAATAATTGATCGGCACGCAATAAATCATCCCAACTATTCAATAAAACTTCATAACCTCCGGCAGTGTATTGATAACTTCCACCAGAATTTACTTGCGTTAAAATAATTTGATCTTCGGGATATTGATAAACCGTTTGTGAATCGTTAGGTGCCGTCACCAATGGGAAATCAGAAATTTCTACTTTTTTCTTACACCCCATTTTTGAATATTGAATTTTGAATCTTACCGTATCCGGGCGAAATTTCTGAGTATACTCTCTACTATCTGCGTTCCAATAATTATCGGTTACAATTAATACAATAATTGTATCCTTCAAAGGTAAAATTACCGAATCTTGAATCGTTCTATTTACTCCGTTCCATCTATACATTCGATGTTCGGCAGCTCCGGTTACTGCAGCATGTAATGTAAAATCGTCATTTCTTCTCTCCCCTATTTTCACAAATCCTTCAACGCCCCAATCATTTATTTTTTGAATGTGATACATATCTACAAATACAAATTGATCATCAAAATCAGATAAACCAGTTTCATAAATTCCTTTAATGAAAAATTTATGTGGCTTAGGCCCTTCGGCTACCACCATAAAAAGATAAAGGCTGTCTTCTACTTTTACTTTTAACTTATTGGCGATTCCTTTAGAAACAACAATTTCATTTCGATTCGATTTCGTTGTTAAATCTAAAACTGAACCTGATTTAAGATTTTTCTCGAAAAATGTCCAATCAAAATCTTTGTTCACACCCTTACAAATCACTCCTAAAATTTCATTATCGTTTTTGCGAGTGGTGTCTTCTGTTTTCCGTCTTACTTGTAAAATGGCAGGTTTGATGGCGTAAGGCTGAACATGTTTAACTCCACTCTGAGCCTTTACATCTTGCATCAAAACCGTATCGATATCAACAGGAACAGATTCATAAGAATTATTGGTTGTGCGATGATTTATTTGAATATGCGAACCAAAGCCAATAACTTTATCCCTGATTTCGTATTGAAATCCACGAACAATGGAAACAGAAAGAATCATCACACAAACGCCCAAAGCCACAGAAGCTACCGCAATTCTCGTTATAGGTCGAGAAAAGCGTGATTTGTCAGCTGAATTTTTCAGCATGCGTTTTGCTATGTATCTTTCGAATCCTGCCACTAAACTAAATGAGTAAGATGCTAAGTTATATAAAGATTAATCATTACCGAAAATTAATTGGTATTTGTATTGCTATTCTGTTTATTTCCTGTGGAAATACAACGGTAGATAATAAAAAATCAGATGCTTCAAATTCCTCTGAAACGGAAGAAAATAATTCTGACACACTTAAAAAAGTAAAGAAAAAAAATTCAGATTTGACTTTTTCAGAAAACATTTTGACTGGTGCCGATCAAACGGATTTATATCTAGAACTTTTAAAAGGAAAAAAAATAGCTATCACCGCCAATCAAACTTCGGTGATTGGTAATGCACATTTAGTGGATTCATTAAAAAACGCTGGAGTAAATATTACCAAAGTGTTTGCTTTGGAACATGGTTTTAGAGGGAATGTTCAAGCGGGTGAACATATCAAAAACGGTTTAGATACTAAAACAAAGATTCCAATTGTTTCTCTCTATGGAAAAAACAAACAGCCTTCTGCTGAAACGTTGAAAGATGTAGATATCATCATTTTTGATTTACAAGATGTGGGCGCAAGATTCTATACGTATATTTCTTCATTACATTATTTGATGTTGGCTGCAGCCGAGAATAATAAAACCATTTTAATTCTAGATCGCCCAAACCCTAATGGACATTATGTGGCAGGGCCTGTTTTAGAAAAAAAATACGAATCTTTTGTTGGGATGCATCCTGTTCCAATTGTTCATGGAATGACGATTGGAGAGTATGCACAAATGATTAATGGTGAAGGTTGGTTGGGAGAAAATAAAAAATGTGATTTAAAAATTATTTCTTGTAAAAATTATACGCACAATGATTTTTACGAAATCAAGATTAAACCTTCTCCGAATTTGAGTACAATGGCTTCCATTTATTTGTATCCATCTTTGTGTTTATTCGAAGGAACCAATGTTAGCGTGGGTAGAGGAACAGATAAACCTTTTCGTTCCATCGGAATGCCAGAATTGAAAACAGGAGATTATAAATTCACGCCCAAATCCGTAGAGGCGGCAAAAAATCCCCCTCATAAAGATAAAGAATGTCTTGGTTTTGATTTAACCGATTTCGGAAACATGATGATGCGCAATCAAAAAGATATTTATTTGTTTTGGTTGATTGGCATGTATGAAAATTGTCCCGATAAATCGAAATTCTTTACCACCGATGGTATGTTTGAATTATTAGCCGGAACAGCCAATTTACAGAAGCAAATTAAAGAAGGAAAAACCGAAGAAGAAATCAAAAAAACTTGGGAACCGAAGTTGAAGGAATTCAAACAGAAGAGGAAGAAGTATTTATTGTATGAGGATTTTGAATAATGTAAAATGACCAATGAAAAATGTAAAATCATGAACTTTCAAAAATTTTACATTTTTCCTTTTACATTTATTAATGAGTAGTCGTCATATCCTCAGGCACCACAATAATAAAATCAGCTTTGCCTTTATTCTCCTCTAATAATTTATCTAAATCCGTTTGTAAAACAGTGGTTACTGTTCCCACTTTTACTTCTGGTTTATATTTTTTCAAATACCAAATAATTCCTACTCCATTATCTGAATGATAAGATCCATTGAAATGAAGAACCATTCCAGCTTCTTTCATCGCTTGAGAAACAAACCAACCCATGGTTGCATCTTTGATAGCTTGAGCTTTGGGAAGATTATCCCCACCATGTCCGCCCGAATTTTCCAACATTTCCTTGTAACATTTTACAGTTCCATCATATTCTATTGGCAATGGTGCGATACATTTTTTTCCATCCGCATTTAAGCTATCCAATTTTTCTAATCCTTTTTTATAAACGATACTCGCATATCTTCTTGGAACATTTGCACAGATAAAAGCGAGTTTATTGGTCTTTGCAAATTCTACCAATGGCTTGTAATCCGTTTCATAATTCGGCCAAAGTTTGGCCTCATCCTTAAAACTTTTTTCTGAAATCGCTCCCGATAAATATTCATCCATGATGATTTGATCATCGGCTTCAAACATTTCGGCAGCTAAAACCAATTTATTTTTTTTTGATTCGTAAAATTCTTTGGTCAATTGCAATTGCAACCAATGAGCAATTGGATTATTATGTAGTTCTCCGAAAAAATTGACTTCCTTTTTCAAAAGATCTTTGACCATATCATCATAAGAAACTTCCTTTCCTTCGGAATTAAAAATTTTATAAGCTGGCTTATCGTCTTTCTTTCCTTTGAAGCTAAATGCCATGCTTGAAATGACCATAGTGATGAAAAGTAATTTCTTTATCATAGTTGTTTATTTTGACGAATCTATTAATAAACGAAAGGTAAATAATTTATTTAAGATTTATTGGGAAGTTTTTTTTGAGGAAAATCATTTTAAAACATTTTAGAAACGGATAAGTGGAAATAGATTTCCCAAAAAAAACTTAAAATCAATGAGAGGTGTCGCCCCTCTGGGGCTTAAAATACCAAAATCTATAAACGCCCTTCGGGCATTTGAGATGTCGCTCCTACGGAGCTAAAATAAATTTCCAAAAAGCCCCAGCGGGGCGACACCTCAATAACACGCCGTAGGTGTGTAAGAAACCTTGTTGTATCTTTACACCATGGCAAGAGTCGTAGTAGGTTTATCGGGAGGAGTGGACAGCAGCGTTGCAGCTTATCTTTTAAAGGAGCAAGGGCACGATGTGATTGGTATTTTCATGCGCAATTGGCATGATGAAACCGTTACATTGAGTAACGATTGCCCTTGGATTGACGATAGCACCGATGCAATGTTAGTAGCCGAAAAATTAAATATCCCTTTTCAAGTAATCGATTTTAGTTCAGAATACAAGGAGCGTATTGTTGATTATATGTTTTCAGAATACGAAAAAGGCAGAACACCCAATCCAGATGTTTTATGCAATCGAGAGATAAAATTTGATGTTTTTCTAGAGGCAGCTCTAAAACTCAATGCTGATTTTGTTGCTACCGGACATTATTGTAGAAAAAACGAAATCGAAGTAAATGGAAAAAAAGTTTATCAACTTTTATCTGGATTAGACCATAATAAAGACCAGAGTTATTTTTTATGTCAAGTAAGTCAAGAACAATTATCAAAAGCTTTATTTCCAATTGGACATTTACAAAAATCAGAAGTTCGAAAAATTGCACTTGAGCAAGAATTGGTAACAGCCAAAAAGAAGGACTCACAAGGATTATGTTTTGTTGGAAAAATTAGTTTACCTGAATTTTTACAACAAAAACTAGCTCCAAAAGAAGGTGAAGTTTTGGTGATTTCAGAAAACTATGAACCCTATCTAAAGAAAAAAGAAATTGCCGTTTCTGCCGAAAATGTGAAGGAATTAAGCCTTCCTTATACCTATGAAAAGAAAGTTGGAAAAATAAAAGGTAAACATACCGGTGCTCATTATTTTACCATTGGTCAAAGAAAAGGTCTACATATTGGAGGCACTGTTGAGCCTCTTTTTGTAATTGCAACCGATGTTGAGAGTAACATCATTTATACAGGTGAAGGCGAAAAGCACCCCGGTTTGTATCGGCATGCTTTATTCATTTCAAATAACGATGTGCATTGGATACGAGAGGATTTGCGTTTAAATTCAGTTGAAAAAATGACTGTAAATGCCCGAATTCGATATCGTCAACCCTTGCAAAAAGCCGAGTTAATTATGAAAGACGAAGGGCTTTATATCCTATTTGAGAAAGCTCAAAAGGGAATTACTCCGGGTCAATTTGCCGCTTGGTATTTGAACGACGAGCTTCTAGGATCAGGTATTATTTTTCAATAAATGAAAACATTTTTTTGTTTTTTTTCCAGATTTTAAAAAACTCTATAAATTAGCCCCGATTTTAATCCAAGAAAAGACATGCAGAAGCAAAGAAAAATGATTAGTCTCGAAAACCTTGAACCCAAATTGCAAGAGGTTTTAAAGGAAAAATATCCTAACGGTTTCGTAGGGCATACACAACGTATCGAAACACCTAAAGAAACGGTAAACGTAGTTCAATTTGAAACTAAGGATACTATTTATATGGTGAAAGTAAAATTGCAAGAGAAAAAACGTAAGGATGACGATGATGATGACGATGATGTTGATTTAATTCCAGATGTTTTACCTGGGTTAGATAATGATAAAGATGAATTTAATGACGATGAAGAGGAAGATAGCTATGGAGATGAGCCGGTAGAAGAACCCGGAGATGATGATGACGAAGACTAAATAGAAATGAAAAATTAATAATTAATAATTTTAAAATTATAGAAACCCTAATGGAGAAATTAGGGTTTTTTATTTGCGATTAAATCCCGTTAACACTTGTTGAATCGGTTGGCCTGAATTGCCACTAGTAAAAGGAATATCCAACATCAAACAAACCGTTGACGCGATATGGGTAATAGGCGTAAGTTCATTAGTAAAACCTGGCATAATTTTCTTTCCATACCAAATTAACGGAACATGTGAATCGTAAGAATAGGGAGAACCATGGGTAGTTCCAGTTTTATAAAATTCAACCCAGCCCGGCTCCATATTAATGATGATATCGCCCGATCGTTGTGTATGAAATCCATTTTGAATCATAGAAGGAATTAAATCTACATATTCATTTTTTGCCATATCCTCATAAGTATATACCTGCACTACTCCATCAATTTTCATGAATTCCTCCGATAAAAATTCTATAATTTCATTTTTATCTAATTTATTTTTTTCAATTAAATCATGATTCAAATAAACTTGTTGATTCATAATATTCGAAATAATATGCTCTTTTTTATTGGTGATTTTATAATTTACTTTCAAAACAGAATCCATCCATCTTCCGTTTTCACCAAGATTTGCATAGCCAGCAGGAATTTTCTGATCTAATAAATAAGAAGGAACATCTACTGCAGCATGATCGGCAGTGAGAAATAGAACAAAATTTTCTTTACCCACTTCTTTCTCCAGAAAAGAAATTAATTCGGCTAAATCTAAATCCAAACGAACAAAACCATCTTCTTGCTCAATAGATTTTGGTCCAAATTGATGACCAATATAATCAGGCGAAGAAAAGCTTACACAAAGTAAATCTGTATAAAAATCTTTCCCTAATGATTCTGCTTTTATTGCTTCAATAGCCATCTCTTTGGTGATGGTATTTCCATATGGAGTAGCTTTTATTAATCCAAACTTTCGTTTTGCTACAGTATCAAAAATAGCTGGAAGATTATGAGGGAAAATGGGTAATTTCTCTCCCGGAAAAGGACGCTCATACTTAGAATTATCTTCTAATGATTCGGTATATTGTTCTATTGGTAAAACTGTTTCCCATTTTTTACTCAATAATTCTTTGGTTCTATTTTTTGCGTTATAATCACTCACCCATTTTGGTAATGTATTCATATAAAAACTACTGGTAATCCAATTTCCTGTTGAATCATCCAGCCAAAAAGCGCCATTGGCATTATGTCCTGCAGGAAGAATGGCACCTCTATCTTTCAATGATATTCCAATCACTTTTGATTTTCCATTGGTGTTTATTTTAATTTCATCTCCAATGGTAGTCGTCATCAAATGATGTGGCGACATTTTTCCTCTTTCAGAACCTGTACCAATAGAATTCGTAGTGGAATCACCTGCGCAATAAACTTGTAAATTATTTTTTGCATCAAACCAATCATTGGCAATAATTCCGTGGATGGCGGGTGTTGTGCCAGTATAAATACTTGCATGACCAGGACCAGTAAAAGTGGGAACATAATTATAATTCGTGTTTTTACAATTAAATCCTTTGTTCACCAATTTCTTAAAACCATTGGCTGATAGTTTATCCCAGTAAGTATAAATATAATCGTAACGCATTTGGTCCACTACAATTCCAACCACCAATTTGGGTTTGCCACTATCTGTTTTCTTTTGTGAAAAAGCGAAAATTGGAATCAGTAATGTGATTATAAATAAAAACTTAAGCATCATTTGGGTTTAGACTTCAAATATAAGATTTATTCTAAATTAATTTCTTTAAGAATTAGCATTAGTTTGTTAAGTTTGACCAATGAAAATAATGGTTTTAGATAATTACGATAGCTTTACTTATAATCTTACGCATTATCTGGAAAAAGTAAGTGATAAAAAAATTGATGTTTTTACCAATGATTCCATCACCATTGAACAAGCTTCAAAATACGATAAAATTTTACTTTCTCCAGGGCCTGGTTTACCCGCTGAATCGGGAGTAATGCCTGAATTAATTCTGAAACTACGTGAAACAAAAGATATTTTGGGAATTTGTTTGGGGTTACAAGCCATCGTAGAAAGTTTTGGAGGTAGATTATTAAATCCTGAAAAAGTATTTCATGGAGTGGCTTTGCCGGTAACTATTTTACATGATGATTTACTTTTTCAAAACCTACCTAAAAAATTCTTAGCCGGCCGATATCATTCTTGGGTGGCGGATAGAAATAATTTTCCAGAGGAATTAATTATCACTGCCCAAGATGATTCAAAAAATATAATGGCAATAGCGCATAAAAAATTCAAACTGCGGGCTGTTCAATTTCATCCCGAAAGTATTTTGAGTGAATATGGTGAAACAATAATTTCTAATTGGATACATTCCTAAATTATGAACAATATTACCTATAAAAAAGCAGAAAAATCAGAATGTAAATTGATTTATGATTTGGCTTTAGCCATCTGGAATCAACACTATGTTCCAATTATTGGACAAGATCAAGTGGATTATATGTTGCGCACATTATATTCTGAAAGTGCATTAACCAATCAAATGAAAGAAGGACAAAATTTTACGCTGATTTATTCCAATGAAATTCCGATTGGTTATTTTTCTATTAGTAAAAAGGGCGAAGTAAGTTTCTTGAATAAATTTTATATTGATAGCAATAAACATTCTCAAGGAATCGGAACAGAAGTGATGAATGAAATCATTGCTCAATCGAAAGAAGAAAAAACGATTGAATTAACAGTGAATCGTCAAAATTTCAAAACAATTAATTTTTATTTTAAGAATGGATTTAGAATAAAATCAGTAGAAGATTTTGATATTGGAGAAGGATATTTTATGAATGACTTTGTGATGGAGAAAAAATTGGATTAATCAATAAAGATACTTTCCCTTTGCATCCACTTTCACTGTAATTTCTGTCTTATTTTCCAGGAATTTATCATATCCTTCTTTTAGGTTTTTCCAAAAGGAAATCAATTTTTCATCATCTAATAGCATTTCCATTAAAGTCATCGTTTCGTCATTCATCTTAAACGGAAATATATAAACCGGAATTTTAGATTGTCCATTATTAGTTGCCTCCACTGCCAGAATATACAATTCATTTATCTTTTCATCTGTTAAAGGAACACAACCAATAGAAACACATTTTCCATGAATAAAGATTTCACCACCTGGAGCTTTTTTATCACTCAGTATTTTATCACTTGCATTGGGATAATTAATTTTCAAAGACAAATGATATTGACTATTTGGATTAAACCCATTCACGTAATAAAAACCTTCGGGAACTTGTAAATCACCTTCTTTTCGTTTAGGGCCAAGAATACCCGACAAATAACAGAAATCATACGTTTTAAAAAATTCATATTTCTTTTCTGATTTTTTTTTGATGTAAACATTGAATTCTCGTTCTTGTTTAGTGGCGAAAATTAAAATGTTAATATTCGTTAAATCATATCCTTTTGCAATTAACTCTTCATTCAAATCTTCTTCATGATCAGCATAAGCGGCTTTTACCCTACTATATTTCTTTTGAGTTTGTTTGAACGTATCGGCAGGAGATGGTGTATTCATTATATGAAACGAATTGATTGGGAAAATTAAAACTAAAAACGGTATGAAAATTGACTTAATCATAATTATTAAAATCCGCTTATAACGAAAATATGAATGTTTATACCTATTTTAAGTACCAAAAGTTATAATTCTTCGTATATTATGCCAGTTATATTTAAAAATATAGTTCAAAGATTCGAAGTTATTTTTTATCAAGACGATTCAAAACATCGTTGCAATACAGGGTCAATGGAACTATTTTTTGAGGAAGTAATGATGAAAAAGAACGAGAAGATTAGAGTAATTTATAGATATAATTGGCATTAAACCCATAAAACAGCATTTGTATGAAATTGAGAAAACTTTTAACCCTAATATTATTTAGCACACCACTGCTTATTTGGGCACAACCCAAAACGGAACACAATAATCCGTTGTCGACCATTAAAAAATTCGAATCACTTTTAAGCTACGTTTCACAATTTTATGTTGATTCTGTTGAAGAAGATAAATTGGTAGAAGAAGCCATCGTAGCTTTATTAGAAAAACTAGATCCGCACAGTATTTATATTCCTAAAGAAGAAGTAGAAGCTACTAATGCTCCCTTAAAAGGAAATTTTATAGGAATTGGAATCCGTTTCCAAATATTAAAGGATACTATTCTGGTGATAAATACTATTCCAGGCGGACCATCCCATAAATTAGGAATTAAAGATGGTGATAAAATCATTAAAATAAATGATGAAGTAGTTGCCGGTATCGGAATGAAAACAGATGGTGTTCGAGAAAGATTGTTGGGAGAAAAAAACACTAAGGTTCGTGTTACCATGCAACGTAAAGGAGAAAAGAAAACTTTAGAATTTAATATTACTCGTGATGTAATTCCATTGTATAGTATCGAAGCATCTTATATGGCCAAACCCGAAGTAGGTTATATCAAGCTGAGCAATTTTGCTGAAACATCTACACGCGAATTTTTAAAAGCAGTTGATTCTTTGAAAAAACAAGGAATGAAAAATCTGATTTTAGACTTACAAGGAAATGGCGGTGGATACTTACACATCGCTCATGAACTTTGTGATGAATTTATTGATGGAAATAAATTATTGGTTTATACAGAAGGAAGATCTTTTCCTCGCAAAGATTATAATGCAGGTAAAACAGGGACATTTGAAAAAGGAAAATTAGTGATTTTAATTGACGAAAGTTCTGCTTCTGCCAGTGAAATTGTTACTGGTGCCATTCAGGATTGGGATCGTGGATTAGTGATTGGTAGAAGATCTTTTGGAAAAGGATTAGTACAAAAACCAGTTAATTTACCTGATGGATCAATGGTAAGAATAACCACGCAACGCTATTATACGCCTTCTGGAAGATGTATTCAAAAATCATATGAAGAAGGAACGGAAGCTTATCATAAAGAAAAATATCAACGCTATTTAAATGGCGAGTTAACCAATAAGGACAGTATTAAAATTCCAGATTCGTTGAAATTTGAAACGAGAATTTCTAAACGTGAAGTTTATGGTGGTGGTGGAATTATTCCTGATATTTTTGTTTCTTATGATACCAGTTATGTTACGGATTACTATGATAATCTTATTCGTAAAGGGGTTTTAAATAGTTTTACCTTAACTTATGTAGATAAAAATAGAAAATCATTAAAAAAAACATATCCCGATTTTGCTAAATTCGATGCTACTTTTAAAGTAGATGAAAAACTTTTAGAAGAATTTATAGCGTTTGCAAAGGCTGAAGGTGTTGAGTTTGTTGAGGCAGAATATGCCACTTCAAAACTTCATTTAGATACTCGATTAAAAGCCGGAATTGCTCAAAATATATGGGATTATCCTATGTTATTTCAGATAATGAATGAAATGAATCCAAGCTATTTGAAAGCTATTGAGGTAATTCAAGGCGAAGAATTTGCTAAATATAAATTAGCTTACACAGAAAATTAATTCATTAAAAAGTATAATTTTGTAAAAAAATTCAACTATGAATAAAGAAAATATCAAAATTGGTTTATTAGGACTGATAGCGCTAACATTAGTCATCAATACCTATTTCGCTGCTAAGGGCAAAAAATCATATTCTTCATCTGCACCAGCAGCCACAGAAGAAAGTAGTAAAGCAACTTCAGAAATGCCTGTAAATGCAAATAACGTTGCTCCAACTGTTGCCCCTGCTACAATTAATAATGCTCCAACAGAAAATGCAGCAGCCAACAATGGAAAAGCAACTTCCGTTTCTTTTGCAAAATATGAACATGATTATGGATCAGTTGCTCAAGAATCTGCTAATAAAACTGCTTTCGTTTTTACCAATACAGGTAAAGAACCTTTAATTATTTCATCGGCAACTGGATCTTGTGGATGCACTGTTCCCAACTATCCAAAAGAACCAATTATGCCAGGTAAAACCGGTAAAATTGATGTAGAATTTAAACCTTCAAAAGGACAAACAGGTGTTCAGGAAAAAACGGTAACGGTTACTGCTAATACTGAACCGGCTCAAACTATTCTCAAAATTAAAGCGATGGTAAATTAAAAAAAATTAGACCAAAATAAAAAAACGACTTCTAACAGGGTCGTTTTTTTATTTTAGATGAGCTGGTCGTAATAAATCATTTACTGTTTTAACCGGATTGAATACCGAAATAGGAATCTCAATAAAAATAGTTAACCAATGATGCATCGAACCATTCCACAAACCGGGATGTTCTAAGACAGTAATGTTTTTACCATTGCTATTTTTGTTGGCTAAAAATGAAAACTCTTCATTCCTGAATCGCATCAAATCATATTTTTCACCTCTACAATTCTTTATCGAACAACAAATATCAACAGGATTAAAATGAGTTCCCGATTTAAATATTTCCCCTTGATGATGATCCGATGGATTTACTTGTGAGCTTTCAATAATTTGTAAGGACAATTGCCCAGTTTTATCTTCCACCCAAAACGGACCACCGCCAGGCTCACCTTCATTTTTTACCATTCCGCAAATGCGTAAAGGACGAAAAACAAAATCATGAAGTGAATTAACTTCCAATTTTCCTTTATAAAAGAATTTCTCCTGCAAAAATTTCAATTCTGCTTCATCAGGTATTTTGTTATCATCCACTTTTCTCTGAATAGAAAATAAAATATTCAAAAAATGAATCAACATACCACCCATATACTGATGAACATAAACATATTCATCATTATTAGCCGGAGAAATTACATTATCAATGTTTCGAATAAAAATAATATCACCATTAATACTTTGTAAATTCTTTAATAAAGCACCATGCCCTCCTTTACGAAAAGCAATATTACCCTCACCATCTCTTACTATTTCTCGATTTTCATGAATGGAAACAGTATCTGTTTGTTTTTCTTGATAAGAAAATTCTACTGAAGTTTCAAGAATCTTTTTAGAATTAATTCGATTATCCTTTTTAAGAATTTCTTCGAACTTCAATTGAAAATTTTCGGAAATAGTAAAATGATTTTCTATCTGATTATTGCTATTTAAATATTTACATGACTCCAAAAGATGAGACTCAAATGCTGTAAAAAATTCATTTTCGTTTTTATGAAATGGGATTAATGCTTTTGGAAGACGATTGAATTTTAAACCTTCATCACCCAAAATATATTTCAACAGCACTTGCTTTTCTTTTCTAATCGTATCAGGGATTAATTGCGCAAATGAAAAATCATTTAATCTTTCAAAAAACTCATCAATCAATTTTGAGTTTTTATTCTCAATTAAAACGTCTAACAAATGAGCAAACATCCGAGATGCTACACCAGATGCTGGAATAAATCTTGTAATTTTATAGTTACTATTTTCAGCTAGAAATAATTGAAAATATTTATTTTTTTCAGCATCAGATAAAATGAAAATGCCATCATTCGCTCGTGCGCACTTCTTTAATCTCGGAAATATGGATCCATTGTATAGTAAATCAAGCTGACGCTCAACCTCCAAACTTCGTATTCCACGATCCTGAAGGAAAGAAATATCTTTTTCAGTAAATTGCATTGTCACGAAATTAATATTTAAAGTGCTAATATCACATTTTGAAAAGAATTATATTTGTGATAATAATTAATTCATATGAACTTTAAAATTACCATTGCCCTTTTCCTTTCAACAGGAGCATTTATAATTAGCTTATACTTACTTTTTAATAAATCTCAGCCTGTGAAAAATTTAGCAACAAAAACAGAAAACATAGAAGAATCCGCTGAAGAACCTAAAGAAGCACCTTTAGAAATAGCTCACTATATGACAAGAATTCAAGTTTTTCATAATAAACTTTATTTCGCTGGAATAAACAAAAACACCAGATTAGCTCAATTTTACTTGAACGAATTAGAAGAAGAAATGGGCTCCATTGCCGAAGCGGGTATTTTTGAAGTAGATGTAAATATCAGTGATAATATCAAAACATATGGAATCAAACAAGTGGAAATTATGCGTTCTCAACTAGAAAAAGGTTTTGATACTTTTGAATCGGATTTCAATAATTTAACCACCTCTTGTAATAGTTGCCACGTTGTAACCAAACATGATTATGTGCAAATAATTGTACCAACAACACCAATGTTTACCAATCAAAAATATATTCCTTAATTTTTTTGATTTCAAAAAGGCAATTTGAGGTGTCGCCCCGCTAGGGCTTTAAATACCATAACCAAAAAACGCCTTTCGGGCTATTGAGATGTCACTCCTTTCGCTTACGCCATAGCTTCAGCGAAGGCGCACGGAGTTAAAATACAAAAACAAAAAGCTCATTAGGAGAAAAATCTCATTTACAATAAAAATAAAAGCTCCATAGGAGCGAAATCTCAATAACACACCGCAGGTGTAACTAAGCAGCTCATGTCTTTCAAGCCCCAGCGGGGCGATATCTCCAATTGATTTTAAAAAATAACGACATTACTAATTACCGGAATTTTTATTCTAGTAATAAATTAATCATCTCACAATCCCATTACCCATGTTACAATTGTAAATGCAGCTCCAGAAATAATTAAAATACCTGCTAAATCCACAAAAAATCCTGACCGCATCATTTCACTAGCTTTAATTTTTTCGCTTCCAAAAACGATGGTATTAGGCGGTGTTGCTACTGGCAACATAAATCCACAAGAAGCAGCCAAGGTGGCAGGAATCAAAATTTGTAAGGGATGAACATCGACTGTTACTACAAAAGCAGCAAGAATCGGAAATACCAATTGTAGTGCGGCAGTATTGGAAGCAAATTCACTAATGAAAGTTATTAAAGTACAAATCAATAAAACCATCAACAAGGGAGAAAACTCCTTAAACCCTTCTAATAATTTGGATAACTCATCACTCAAACCGGTAGACTTAACTGCGGCTGCAATGGCAAATCCTCCTCCAAATAGAAAAATAATTCCAACGGGTAATTTCTTCACTTCTTTCCAAGATAATAAGGTATCATTTTTAATAGATTTAGAAGGAACGAAAAATAAAAACATCACTATAACCATCGCTACCCAAGCCTCGGTAAGTTGTTCATTTTTTATTCCTAAATAATGGGGCCAACCATGTAAAGTAAAACTTCCGAAGCTAATATCTTTGAGAAAAAACCAAAGACCTACGATTAAAAAAAAGAAGAAAATCATCCATTTCTCCTCGTATGATTTTTTACCCAAATCACTAAACATTTTTTCGGATAAGTGTTTATCCAAAACTGTTTCACGTAAAACTTTTCGATGCAGAAATTTTAAAATAAAAAAACAAGCAAAGAAAATTAATAAAGCAATAGGAAGAGCAAACAACATCCAGTCGGCAAATGATACTGTTTTTTCATTGGGAAAATAGGCTTCATACTGACTCAAGAAAATCATATTTGGAGCCGTACCAATTAATGTAGCCATACCACCAATGGAGGCAGAAAATGCTAATCCAATCAATAAGGGAACAGCTATTCTCCCATCTCCATTCTTACTTTCCACTTGTGCAACAATAGCCAAAACGGCAGGAATCAACATCGCTGTGGTGGCTGTATTATTAATCCACATAGAAATAAAAAAGGCAGCACCCATTACTCCTAACAAAAGTGTGGTAGGTGTGTGTCCTACTTTAGCAATAATCCCTAAGGCTATTCTATTATGTAAATTCCACTTTTCCATTGAAAAAGCAAATAGAAATCCACCAATAAAGAGAAAAATAACTTCTTCCATATAATGTGGAGCCACATCTTTAAAAGTCATTACATTTAAAAGCGGCAATAACAAAAGAGGTAATAATGAAGTGATATAAAGATTAACTGGTTCTGTCATCCACCAAAATCCAACCCATAATAAAACAGCAGCTGTTTTACTTTGATCATCAGTTAAACCTTGATTTACCATAGAAAAATATAGTAGAATAGCCAATAAGGGTCCAAGAAATAAAAATACTTTTTTACGAGTCATTCTATGAGTAATTATTTATAAATTGCCATCAAATAAAACAATAGAAAAATTACTTATTTTACTTAATTAGCCTTAAAATTAAAAACATTTGCCGAACTTCTATCAATATACTTCGTTTTTAAAGCACCGAACCAAGGCAAAAACCATGCACGGAACGCATTCTCCATTTGTTTATCAACTTTTGGAAGAAGTAATTTATAAAAAAGGGAGTTACTATAACTATGATAAAGTTGCTACTCTGCGTAGTAAATTATTGAGAGACAAAAGAACCATTAAAGTAATTGATTTAGGTGCTGGCTCTAAGAAATTAAACAATCATCGAAAAATAAATCAAATTGCTAGAGTATCTGTAAAAAATAAAAAATTGGGTGAATTGATTTATCGATTAGCCGTCAATTTTCAACCTACAATCTCATTAGAACTTGGAACTTCATTAGGCGTTACTACATCTTATCTTGCCTTAGCTAATACTAATGGACATGTTATTTCTTTAGAAGGGGATCCAGAAACTAGAAAAATAGCCTTGGAGAATTTTCATTCCTTAAACATTACCAATATCAAATGTATAGAAGGAAATTTTGATACCGAATTACCAAAATTAGTAGACCATTTAACTGAAATCGATTTTGCTTTTTTGGATGGAAATCATCGAAA
This sequence comes from Flavobacteriales bacterium, assembly GCA_044368255.1. GTDB lineage: Bacteria > Bacteroidota > Bacteroidia > Flavobacteriales_D > UBA2798 > CAMBFX01. The sequence continues at coordinate 21,043 of JBIPLT010000006.1, read as the reverse complement.
AGAACCTACTTTAAATTATTTAAAGCAAATTTTACCCCAATTAAAAAATGGATCTTGCGTTATTGTGGATGATATTTATTGGAGTCGTGAAATGACAGAAGCTTGGGAAGAAATCATAAAAATGCCTGAGTTTACGGTTAGTATTGATTTATTTCATTTAGGAATTCTTTTTATTAGAAAAGAACAAAAAAAAGAGCATTTTATAATTAAATTCTAATTTTTAAATCTGAATTTATAGTGTATTTTTATCATCTCAAAATTTGAGAAAATAGATTAATGCATAAATTTTTTACTTCATACGAACTTTTCATATTTTGGATTAAAGGAAAATTATCAGCCAAACAGTTTTTAATTTTCTCGAGTATCATGGTAGGTTTAAGTGCAGGATTAGCTGCGGTTCTTTTAAAAATGTTAGTGCACTATATTAGAATAGGACTAACTTATAATTACCATATTCCTTTTCAAAATTATTTATATTTAATTTTTCCATTATTAGGAATAATTCTAACCGTTTATTACGTCAAAAAATTTGCAAAAGGAAGAATTTCTAAAGGAACTTCAGTAATACTTTATTCTATCGCTAAAAAACAAAGTCATTTACCTAAAGAGCAAATGTATCATCCAATTATTACCAGCGGAATTACGGTTGCATTAGGTGGATCGGCAGGTTTGGAATCACCAATTGTATCTAGTGGATCTGCTATTGGAGCAAATTATTCAGAAAGTTATCGACTCGATTATAAAGATCGAACTTTATTATTAGCCTGCGGTGCAGCAGCTGGAATTGCTGCGGCATTTAATGCGCCTATTGCGGGGGTCTTATTTGCATTGGAAGTTTTATTAGTAGATGCTAGCATTTCAGCATTCATCCCATTAATGATTGCGGCAGCAGCTGGTGTACTTTGCGCTAATATTATTCTTCATGAAGAAATCCTATTATCATTTAAACTAATGGTGGGGTTCAATTATTACCATACTTTATTTTATGTTTTACTTGGATTATTCTGCGGTCTTGTTTCTGTTTATTATTCGCGAATGTTTTTACGAATTGAACATGCCTTTAGACGAAATAAATTAGTCTATTCCAAAGCCATTTCAGGAGGAATAATGTTAGCCTTATTGATTTTGATGTTTCCCACTTTATTTGGAGAAGGATATCAAAGTATAAAAAGTTTAAATTCTGATCAAAGTAATGAAATACTATCGCGAAGCATTTTTGAAAATGGAATTACCAATGAATGGATGCTGTTAGGATTTGTGACCATCGTTATGCTAATTAAAGTTGTTGCCACTGCCATTACGATTAATGCCGGCGGAAACGGTGGTAATTTTGCGCCCTCGCTTTTTGTTGGTGGATATTTAGGATATGTATTTGCAAAATTTATTAATCTAACAGGATTTACCACACTTCCTATTGGTAATTTCACTATGGTAGGAATGGCAGGAATTCTTAGTGGAATTTTTCATGCTCCTTTAACAGCCATTTTCCTTATTGCTGAAATCACTGGTGGCTATGATTTGATGATTCCATTAATGATTGTTTCGGCATTTAGCTATACCGTTTCTAAATATTTCGAACCCTTTTCAATGGATTCAAGAAAACTGGCCTCTATTGGACATGTTTTTACGCAGGATAGAGATAAAAACATTTTAAGTGTAATGAAAACATCTTCCTTAATGGAAACCGATTATGTGACCTTGCCTATTGATATGAAATTGGGAGAAATTGTAAAAAAAATTACGGAATCTAAAAAAGTAATTTTCCCTGTTCTCGACAAAAATAATCGATTTTCAGGAGTAATTATTATTGATAATATTACGGATATCATGTTTAATCAGGATTTTTATACTAAATACTCCGCAGGAGAGATTATGGAAAAAATGGATGATGTTATTCATCCCGACGATGATATGATTGTGGTGATGAAAAGATTCGATAAAACCAATGCTTGGGTGCTTCCTGTGGTGGATATCGATAAATTTAAAGGGTTTATACACAAATCAGCCGTATTCTCCGAGTACAGAGATAAAATCAAGGAAATGAGTGGAGAGTGAAGAATTTGTTGATTTATTGATTTGTTGATTTGTTTATTGAATAAGTAAAATAGAATTTAATTAAATTTGCTGCATGTATAAGCTGTTTCTAAAACCTCTTTTATTTCGAATTTCACCCGAAAAAGCACATTATTTAGTTTTTGATAATTTACGTGCTGCTTTTAAATTAAAATTCATTGCGAAAATAGCTCGTCAGTTTTTTACTATAAAAAATAAAAAATTAGAGAGAAATGTTTTAGGATTATATTTTCCAAATCCTGTTGGATTGGCCGCCGGTTTAGATAAGGATGCAAAGTTATTTAATGAATTATCTGCACTTGGCTTTGGTCATATTGAAATTGGAACACTTACTCCAAAAGCACAACCGGGAAATGAAAAACCTAGATTATTTCGTTTACCAGCGGATGAAGCTCTAATCAATAGAATGGGATTTAATAATGGAGGTGTGGATGAAGCGGTATTGCGTTTAAAAGAAAAACATACTACTATCATTATTGGAGGAAATATTGGAAAAAACAAAGCAACGCCCAATGAAGAAGCGATAAATGATTATGAATATTGCTTCGAAAAATTACATTCGGTAGTAGATTATTTTGTAGTGAATGTTAGTTCACCCAATACTCCCGGATTGCGAGAACTTCAAGATAAAGCTCCACTTTTGAAAATTTTAAATCGATTAAAAGAATTGAATTCTCAAAAAGAAAAACCAAAACCCATTTTATTAAAAATTGCTCCCGATTTAACCAATGAACAATTAGATGATATTGTAGAAATTGTCAATGAATCGAAAATTGATGGGGTTATTGCAACGAACACCACCATCTCGCGAGAAAATTTAAAAACCGATGCAAAAGAAATATCTGAAATAGGCGCTGGTGGATTAAGTGGAATTCCAGTGAAGAAAAGATCTACTGAAGTAATTCGATATCTTTCTCAACGCTCCAATAACAAATGGATCATCATTGGTGTGGGAGGGATTCATTCTGCCAAAGATGCCATCGAAAAATTAAATGCTGGCGCTGCTTTGGTGCAAGTTTATACTGGTTTTGTGTATGAAGGCCCAGAATTGGTGAAGAAAATTAATGAGGAATTACTTAGATTATCTTAAAGAAAATGAAAGTAAAAATCACCGAATGCCCGCGCGATGCCATGCAAGGTTTGAAAGATTTCATTCCTACAGAGAAAAAAATTGAATACATTCAAGAATTACTCGGTGCAGGTTTCGATACCCTTGATTTTGGAAGTTTCGTGAGCCCAAAAGCGATTCCGCAAATGGCCGATACACATGAAGTTTTTAAAAAATTAGATCTTTCAAAAACGAATACGAAATTACTCGCCATCATTGCTAATACACGAGGTGCAGAAGATGCGTGTCGATACGATAAAATCGATTATTTAGGATTTCCCTTTTCCATTTCTGAAACTTTTCAGCAACGAAATACCAATTCTTCCATAGAAGAATCATTAAAACGGGTAGAGGAAATTCAAAATCTTTGTATCAAGCACAATAAAAAAATGGTCGTTTATATTTCCATGGCCTTCGGAAATCCTTACGGTGATATTTGGAATACAGATGTGGCCATCCATTGGTCGAAGGTTTTGCATGAGAAAATGGAAATTGAAAAAATCGCACTTTCTGATACCATTGGTGTATCCAATCCCGAAAACATACGTTATCTATTCAGTTCATTGATTCCTGCTTTTCCAAATGTTGATTTTGGTGCGCATTTACACACCACACCCGATTCTTGGGAAGAAAAAATACACGCTGCTTACGAAAGCGGATGTCGTCATTTTGATGGCGCAATTAAGGGATTAGGAGGCTGTCCGATGGCTAAAGACGACCTTACTGGTAATATGCCTACAGAAAAAATGTTAAATTACTTCAACAAACACCAAATTGACACAGGCATATCACAACATATTTTTGATCAATGCATATGGAAAGCAGAAAAAACTTTCCCTCATTAATAAAAACATGATGAAGTACTTATTTTTCATTTTAATCATTTTTCATTCTGCATTAGCCTTTGCCCAACCTAAAACAGATTGTGTTTGCAGTGGCTCAACAGCAGGTGGAGCAAAAATTTATGCAGGCTTGGGAACAGATTTTCATTTAATGAGATTTGAAAACGATAATGGAAAATCAACCTACAGTACCATGGGTGCCAATATTCATGTGGGAATGAATTTAAATAAAAATTTCTCACTTCAATTAGGAATTCAAAAATACGGCCTATCTTCTGAAATGGAAATCGAAAAATTTGTATATAGCTCACGATATTCCTATTTGGATTTATCATTCTATGGAGTATATCGTTTCATTAAAAGAGGAAGTAGATACATTCCTTACATTCAAGGAGGATATACTTTAAATTCAACCTTATTTAAAGAAACTTATGCAACTAATTTCATTAGTGAAGAAAGAGGTTTTACTCCCCATGCACACTATGCTCATTTAGGAATTGGAACTCTTTTTATTCTCGCCAATCAATTTACCATTTTTGCAGAAACCGGTTTACATCTTCAATTAAAAGACGTATTTACCGGAACCTATACCAGCGATGTTTACAAAATGAAATATGGTATTTCTGTTGGCGTTAATTACCATTTTTAGAACTACAAATATTAATTTACCAAATGAAAATTACCACTTCCCTACTCACACTCTTTTTATTTTCTTTTTTTATTTTAAGTTGCGGTGAAGATAAAAAGAATGAACCATCAGAAAATACAGAAAAAAATAATCCGGTAGATTTTTCTGCCGATACCATTTATATCAGTGATACTTATCCCAATTTTCCGTCTGTAAAAATTGGATCTATTCTTGACTCGTTGAATTTTTGTTCTATTATTCCAGATAAAAATATTCCCGATTCATTGCAACTTTATCCATGCACGGCCGAACTTTTTGGTATTTTTCCGAATAATGAAAAATTGGATTACGAAAATGGATTCCTATTCGAAGCGCGCCAAGGTGTTTGGGCTAAATCTTCTCGCGTTTTTAATGTGGCTAAGGTGGATGGAATTTGGCTAGTGACCAATGATATGAAAGGACAACTACTTTATATGATTCCAGTCGAAAATTCCAATCATACTTTAGTTTTACGTTATTATGATTCGAAAATTGGAACGGTGGCCATTGAGCATAAATGGAAAGGCAAAATGTATCAACCTGCAAATGTTGTTATGCTAAACGACCTTCCTGTAAAAAAAGAATTTCAAGATTCATTGAACCATATTTATATTGATAATTTCATTTGGGGATATTAGCATCTATCAAAAACTTAACTTATAAATAAATTCGATGGATCGCGATAAAAAAATAACTCTCAGTTTATTTCTCACTTGGGTTGTTTTCGGTCTATTTAATTTATTCGGACAACCAGAAGCTTTTGTTCCACCTATCATTGTAGATGGATTAATGGTAGCTGGATTGGGAATTTATTTTTGCTTTCCATTTCAAAAAAACTTTTTTCATCCTGCCATTTTATGTTTTACACTATTTGTGTTTCATCTTTCAGCAATGGAATTGGGGTGGCTAAATATTTCAATGACTTCTGTTGTCATTGCAATTTCAATTAATATTTTATTCATCACGTATTTGATTTTAGGAGCATTTTCCATTCTTAAAAAAGATAGATTAATCGCAATTATTTTGTTTGTCATCATACTTTCTCATTCCATTAGTATCTCATTAGCTCTTTTTGATTTTTTTCCAATCGGAAAATTCATGCCAATGATTGTTTATAGCATAACGGGAATATCTGCTATGATTTCCATTTTTTTATTGAAAAACGAATTCCTAGGCTACAATAGTTTGAATCGACTCTATCTATTACTTATCCTTCATTTTATCTTCGATATCGGCAATTATTTGGCTTTGTTGCAGTTTACCGCTAATTAGAATTTATCAACGTTTATCGTCAACCTATGAACAATGAAATCCCTTTATTTTAACGAAGTGCTGAATCTCAGCCCGCAAACTGTTAAAAACTTTTGCTAATTATTCTTTTTCAGCCCAAAATACCCCTGTTTTTTCCTTCTTGTTTAAGTACCTTTGAACAACAAAATTTTTAAGTCAAAATGGGAAAAATAATAGCTGTAGTAAATCAAAAAGGTGGAGTTGGAAAAACAACATCAGCAATCAATCTGGGTGCTTGTTTCGGAGTTCTAGAGTTCAAAACATTAGTCATCGATGCCGATCCGCAAGCAAACGCAACATCAGGAATCGGTTTTGATGTGAAAAATATTAAAACAAGTATTTACGAATGTTTGATTAATGATGTTCATCCAAATGATGTTATCCTAAAATCTGAAAATCCTAATTTGGATTTAATTCCTTCGCATATTGATTTAGTAGGTGCCGAAATCGAATTAATTAATTTACCAAATCGTGAGCAAATAATGAAACGGGCTCTTGCAAAAATTAAAGACGATTACGATTTTATTATCATCGATTGCTCTCCATCATTAGGATTAATTACCGTAAATGCATTAACCGCTGCCGATTCCGTAATCATTCCTGTACAATGCGAATATTTTGCTCTAGAAGGACTAGGAAAATTATTGAATACGATTAAAATTGTTCAATCTCGTCTTAATACAGAACTTTCTATCGAAGGAATTTTATTAACGATGTATGATACCCGTCTTCGTTTAGCGAATCAAGTAGTAGATGAAGTAAAAACGCATTTCCAACAAATGGTTTTCGATACCGTTATTCACCGCAATACAACATTAGGTGAAGCTCCAAGTCATGGTGAAACTATTATCATGCATGATGCCACCAGTAAAGGAGCTATCAATTATTTAAATTTAGCACGTGAGATTCTTCAGAAAAATGAACTTACACGCATTAGTGAATCCGACAAAATTATAGAAGCATAAATTTATGAGTACGAAGAAAAAATCTGCCCTCGGGAGAGGCTTAAGTGCATTGCTGGCTAATAGCGAAACTGATATTACTGCAAAATACGAGAACAAACAATTTACAGAAGCCGTTGGTTCCATTGCAATGGTAGCTGTAGATAGAATTGAAGCCAACCCTTTTCAACCTCGTCAACATTTCGATAAAGAAGCTTTACTCGAATTATCAAGTAGCATTCGTGAACACGGAATTATTCAACCTATCACCGTTAGAAAAGTAGGTTACGGAAAATACCAATTAATTTCTGGGGAGCGAAGATTCAAAGCATCTCAAATTGCTGGACTAACCGAAGTGCCGGTTTACATTAGAATCGCCAATGATCAAGCGATGCTAGAAATGGCATTAATTGAAAATATTCAGAGAGAAAATTTAGATTCAATTGAAGTTGCCATTGGTTATCGTAGATTAATTGAAGAATGTGCGCTAACGCAAGAACAACTTTCTGATCGAATTGGTAAAGATCGTTCAACGGTTACCAATTATTTGCGTTTATTAAAGCTTCCGGCCGAAATACAATTAGGAATTCGTGAAAAGAAAATAAGTATGGGTCATGCTCGCGCTTTATTGGGTGTGGAGGATGAATCTCGCCAAATTGAAGTTTTTGAAACTATTGTTGCTGGAGATCTTTCTGTTCGAGCAGCAGAACAATTAGTTCGTGATGTAGCTAAAGGAGGAAATAAAATTTCTATTAAGAAATCAAATACCAAACCTGGCGAATTATCGTTTGAACAAGTCAAGGCGAAAGAAGAATTAACTTCTCACCTGAATACAAAAGTGGATATTCAAAAAAATGAAAAAGGAATCGGACGTATCGTTATTGAATTTAAATCTGATAACGATCTTAACCGTATTATTCACCTTCTTGAAGTATAAAAAAAGAATGAGGCTGTTAGTATTCAGTTTTATTTTTTTGATTTCCTTTCCCCTATTTTCACAAGAGGAAAAGTCTACTTTCGATACTACACATTCACCAAAAAGAGCCTTGTTTCTATCAGCAATATTGCCTGGAGCAGGACAAGTTTATAATAAAAAATGGTGGAAAGCACCCATTATTTATGCCGGATTAGGAACCTCTGTTTATTTTTTGATTCGTAATAACCGCGAATATAATTTACATCGTAATGAATATTTATACCGAAATAACAATGGAGGATTAACGCAAAACACTGACCTTGAAATTTATTCGGATAGAGATCTTCGAACTATTGTCGATCAATATCAAAAATGGCGTGATTTATCAGTGATTGCCATTGCAGGAGTTTATGCTTTACAATTGGTAGATGCGGTGGTGGATGGTTACCTTTTCCGATTAGACACTTCAAGCGATTTATCCTTTCGATTTCGACCATCATTTATTCAAACTCCATATAGTTTCCATCCTGCTTTGAGAGTACGGATTAAATTTTAACTTTGTCCGAAACTTCATCAATGAAACTCGCTTTAATCGGATATGGCAAAATGGGCAAAGAAATCGAATCGATTGCTTTGGAGCGAGGCCATTCTATTGTTTTCAAAGTAAATTCAGGAAATAAAAATTTTCCTGTGAGTGATTTAACAGATTGTGATGCCGCTATTGAATTTACTAATCCTGATTCTGTAGTTGCAAATATTGAAAAGTGTTTTTTAGGTAATGTTCCTGTAGTGGTTGGAACAACAGGTTGGTACCAACATTTTTCAGAAATAGAATCACTTTGCAAAAAAGGAAATCATTCCATGTTGCATGCCACCAATTTTAGTATTGGTGTAAATATATTTTTTGAGATAAATAAGCGTTTGGCAAAATTGATGAATGTGCAAAAAAATTATGATGTGATGGTGGAAGAAATTCATCATACTCAAAAATTAGACGCACCCAGCGGAACAGGAATCACCATTGCCGAAGATATTGTGAAAAATATTTCTCGAAAAAATAAATGGATAAGTGGAGAATCGAAGAATGAAACTGATCTTAACATTTTTTCACAAAGGATTGACAATATTCCAGGAACACATCTAGTTAAGTATTCTTCATCTATTGATGATATTGAAATCAAACACGTAGCACATAACCGAAAAGGATTTGCCTTAGGCGCTGTTCTAGCTGCCGAATGGTTGAAAGATAAAAAAGGAATTTTTAAAATGAATGACGTATTACAACTTAAAGCTGATTAAATGAATATTATTGCCAATATCGCATTGATACTTTTACTGGTGGTTTACTTTGCCAGTTTTTATAAAATATTTGCCAAAGCAGGACGTACGAATAAATGGGAAGGATTCATTCCTATTTACAATTTTGTGATTTGGGCGAAAATTATGAAACGCCCTTGGTGGTGGGCCATTTTACTTTTAATTCCTGGAGTGAATTTCGTCATGACATTAGTGATGAATGTGGAGTTGGCCAGAAATTTTAATCAACGTTCTACCAATGAAACTTTAAAAGCCATTTTCATTCCTTGGCTAGTAATTTGGAACATTGCACAAAAACAAGAAATCGTTTATGTGGGCCCAGTTGATTACAAAAGTATCAAACGCCAATGGTGGCAAGAATGGGGAGATGCCTTGGTATTTGCCATTGTTGCAGCAACTATCATTCGTACTTTTTTTCTAGAAGCATTCAAAATTCCAACTCCATCAATGGAGAAAAATTTATTAGTAGGCGATATGCTTTTTGTAAGTAAAATTAGTTACGGAGCTAGATTGCCAATGACGCCAATGACATTTCCATTTACGCATAATACTATTCCGTTTTTAGAATGGAAAAGTTATTTGGAAATTTATGAATTACCTTATATGCGTTTGCCAGGATTTGGCGATGTACAAAGAAACGATGTGGTCGTTTTCAATTTCCCTGCGGGAGATACCGTATTGAGAGAAAATACCAACGTAACGTATTATGCAGTTTTAGCTGATCGTTGTTTTACTCAATATGCTCGAACAGTAAAAAATCCAACATTAAAAGGATTTGACTCTGTGAAACAAGAATTCTTTGCATACGAACGTAAAAGATTATTGGAGAATGATGAACTGATTATTCGTCCACTCGATAAAAAAGATAATTACATTAAACGTTGTGTTGGAATTCCTGGAGATGTTTTAGAAATCAAGAATAGAAAATTGTATGTGAATGGTGAAGTTTCTGGTGAAACTGATGGAATGCAGTTTTTCTATAATGTAAAAATGAAGGAAACTAATTTTATGTCGAGTAAAAGTATTTTCAAAGAAAAATTCGACATTAATAGAGATGAAGTAAGAACGCAATACGCTCCAAACGCCGATAATATTGGAAATGAATTTGAAGTTCCATTAACGAAAGAAAAGAAAAATGAATTCGAAAAATCTTTCAATATTGAAACCATAACTGCTAATAATAAAGAAAAGGGATATTATCACGATCACTATTTAGGAACTACACCCAATCATCAATTGGCAGCTGAGTATATGCATGTTTTTCCAAATAATTTACAATACGATTGGACAGAAGACAATTTTGGTCCGTTGACTATTCCAGAAGAAGGGACTACGGTAAAATTAAATTCCAAAACACTTCCACTCTATAGAAGAATTATTGAAGTATATGAACATAATACTTTAGAAGTAAAAGGAAATGATATTATTATCAATGGAGAAAAAACTTCTGAATATACTTTTAAGCAAAATTATTATTGGTTGATGGGAGATAATCGTCACAATTCACTCGACTCTCGATTCTGGGGATTTGTTCCTGAAGATCATGTGGTAGGTAAAGCCGTTTTGATTTGGTTTTCATCAGACCCTGAAACAGGTATTCGTTGGAATAGAATTTTTAAAACGATAGAGTAGAAATTCAATACATCCTTCGATACGCTTGCAGCTACTCAGGATGACCACAAAATAAGAGAAGGAATTTGCGGCCACTTCAAAATTCTCATTTTATCAATAGTAAATATGTGGCCGCTTACAATACATTATGTTAAACTGTCACCCTGAGTAGATTTGAGTCTTCGAAAATCGTATCGAAGGGTTGAACTTTGAACTTTGAACTTTCACCCCTTCAACCTCTCCGCCAAATCCAAGGGTGCCGAACACGGTCGATTTGTTTCTTTACTGATAAACACCAATGTGGTTTCTCCAGAATTTACTAATTCGTTTTTTTCATTAAACATTTCATAGGTAAAAAACATTCTTGCTCCTTTTATTTCGTGAACAGTAGTTTTCACTTTAAGAAGATCATCATAAAAAGCGGGTTTGTGATAGTTGATTTTAAATTCCAATACGGGCAACATGATTCCCGATTCTTCGAGCGAACGATAACTGAATCCTAAATTTCTCAAAGCCTCTACCCTGCCCACTTCATAAAATTGCGCATAGTTCCCATAATAACAATATCCCATTTGATCGGTTTCACCGTAACGCACTCTGATAGTAGATTCGCTTATATACATAAATGAAATATTAAATTATTCTTCAATGATAATTCTATCTGCTAAAATTAGTAATATTGTAAGGTGACGAGGATAGTCTATATCAGTTTGTTCTTAACAACCTTATTCACGGGTTGCCAAACGAATTATGTTGTTTCTGAAAAAAAATTAGGATTCATTGAAGTAAAAAATGAAACTAAAGACGAAAAAATCAATAAGATGATTCAGCCTTATCGTGATTCTCTTACTGATGAAATGGAAACCGTTATTGGAATAAGTGAAATAGAAATGAAAACCGGACAACCAGAAAGCATATTGGGAAATTTTGTGTGTGGTTTAGTGATGCAATATGAACTCGAACAAGAAAAACAAAGGGATAGAGAAGGAGAATATCATCCAATTGTATTAATGAATTATCGAGGATTGCGATCTTCGCTTCCAAAGGGAGAAATAAAAGTGAAAAATATTTTCGAAATCATGCCTTTTGAAAATGCGCTTGTCCATGTTAATTTGAAGGGAACTGTAATTCTAGAAATGGCAAAGTTTCTTGTTGGGTATGGCGGACAGCCACTTTCTTCTAATTGTAAACTCATTGTTGATTCGAATAAAACATTTTCATTCACAATTGATGGAAATACAATTGATACAAATGCAACTTATACTGTTATCACCACAGATTATTTATCCAATGGAGGTGACAATATGAATTTCTTCAATAAAGCCATTTCGAAAAATGAAATCAATTATAAATTGAGAGATTTATTGATTGATCAAATTAAATACAATACAAAAGAAGGAATTAAAAATACCTCAACACTCGATGGAAGAATCACTTTCAAATAGTAGACGAAAGTTCTTAAAGATTTCTGCCTTAACAGGTGCAGGAATGTTGTTGGTACCACAATCAACTTGGGCAGGAATATTTCGTGAAGATGAAATTTGGCTAACCATTCTCCATACAAACGATACGCATAGCCATATAGATCCATTCGATGCGAATGATCCAAAATATCCTGGACAAGGAGGAATGGCAGGAAGATCCGCACTCATAAAAAAAATCCGAGAAGAAAACCCCAATACACTTTTACTCGATGCAGGTGATATTTTTCAAGGAACACCTTATTTCAATTTTTATGGAGGAGAATTGGAATTTAAATTAATGTCGGAAATGAAATACGATGCCGCTACAATGGGAAATCATGATTTTGACAATGGCCTTTACGGCTTCCATAAAATGCTTCCACATGCCAATTTCCCTTTCATTTGCAGTAACTATGATTTTAAAGATACTCAACTACATGATAAAACCGTTCCCCATAAAATCATCAAAAAGGATGGTTTGAAAATAGGAATCTTTGGAGTTGGAGTAGAACTAGAAGGATTAGTGTCTAAAATTAACTATGGTGAAACAATTTACCTAGACCCTGTAAAAGTAGCCAACGAAAAGGCCTTGTTTCTTAAAAAAGAAAAAAACTGTGATTTAGTGATTTGTCTTTCGCATTTAGGATTTTCATATGAATCGAATAAAATTTCAGATACAAAGTTAGCTGCGGCTACCAAAAACATTGACGTCATAATTGGAGGACACACTCATACATTTTTAGATGCTCCTGTCATTTTTACCAATGAAGATAAGAAAGAAGTTATAGTCAATCAAGTAGGATGGGCAGGTTTAAGATTAGGTAGAATAGACCTTAAATTTCATAGAGAAAATAAAAGAAACGAAACGAAAAATTTTTCGTATTTTTATAAAGCGAACGAAAATATAGGCTAGTTTTAGAATTGATAAGAAAACTTTTTTTAAAATCAAGGGTACTTCTATTTTTTTTTTAACTTTTTTATGTAAATATTTGTTTTCGGAAGCAGGGGGTAGGAGTCATTTTCATTGGTAAAACGACATTTTTCAGGGTTTTCGACAAAAAAATAAAACAAACACACCTAATAATAATTTTTGATGAAAGGAAAGAAAGATCACGAATCAGTATGGCAAAATTGCCTGGATGTTATACGCGACAACGTGAGCTTGCAAACCTTCAAGACCTGGTTTGAACCTATTAAGCCTTTAAAGCTTGAAAACAATGTTTTAACTATTCAGGTCCCGTCACAGTTCTTTTACGAATGGCTTGAAGAGCATTATATCACGCTCTTACGCAAGACTATCCGAAAAGAACTGGGAATGGAAGGTAAGCTCGAATACAGTATTGTAATGGAGAATAACTACAGTAATTCTAATCCATACACTGTTAAAATACCAACCAGTAACGCAAAAGCACTTAAGAATCCACCGATCTCCATGCCAATGGATATCAACTCTAATCCAATCAAAAATCCGTTTATTATACCGGGTTTAAGAAAGGTGAATGTAGATTCGAACCTAAATCCCAATTATTCATTCGAGAATTTTATCGAAGGTGATTGTAATCGTTTGGCTCGCTCTGCAGGATTTGCTGTTGCCAATAAACCTGGAGGAACTGCATTTAACCCGCTGCTAATTTATGGAGGAGTTGGTTTAGGAAAAACTCATCTTTCACACGCAATAGGAATTTCCATTAAAAATCAATTCCCTAATAAAACTGTATTGTATGTTTCCTCTGAGAAATTTACTCATCAGTTTATCGATGCAGTGAAAAATAATTCTACCAATGATTTTATCCATTTTTATCAAATGATGGATGTATTAATTATTGATGATGTTCAGTTCCTTGCAGGAAAAGAAAGAACGCAAGATGTTTTCTTCCATATTTTCAATCATCTTCACCAATCTGGAAAACAAATCGTGATTACTTCCGATAAACCACCAGTGGAAATGCAAGGTATCGAACAACGCTTACTCTCTCGTTTCAAATGGGGATTATCGGCAGATTTACAAGTTCCAAGTTTGGAAACTCGTATCGCCATTCTTGAAAAGAAAATGTATGCCGATGGTATTGAATTACCTAGAGAAGTAGTGGAATATTTAGCTTACAGTATCACCACAAATATTCGAGAATTAGAAGGAGCATTAATTTCATTAATCGCACAATCTTCATTGAACAAACGTCCAGTTACATTGGATCTCGCAAAACAGATGATTGATAAATTTGTGAAGAATACTGCTCGTGAAGTTTCTATCGACTATATCCAAAAAGTGGTTTGTGATTATTTTGATTTACCAATAGAATTATTGAAATCGAAAACACGTAAACGCGAAGTAGTTCAAGCTCGACAAATTGCTATGTTCTTTGCGAAAAAAATGACAAAATCATCTTTGGCAAATATCGGAATGCATTGTGGAGGAAAAGATCATGCAACTGTTCTTCATGCATGTCGCACAGTCAACAACTTAGTAGAAACCGACAAACAATTTAGAGGATACATTGAGGAATTAGATAAAAAACTAAGCATTCAATAAAAAAATAATAATTGAAACCCAGACCTCATCGTCTGGGTTTTTTATTGAAAAAAATATTCAGGTATGAAATAACCTTATGGAAAATTAAATTCAAATAAAAAATATGGCGTATTCCATATGACAATTAAAAAACAAATAATTCGCAAATGAAAATCTTGATGGTTTGTCTCGGAAATATTTGTCGCTCTCCAATGGCCGAAGGAATTTTGCGCAAAAAATCTCTCGAAACTGGAAAAAATTGGACAATCGATTCGGCCGGAACTTCCAATTATCATATAGGCGAAGCTCCCGATTCTCGAGCCACGCAAAAATCAGCTAAATATGACGTGGATATTTCTAATTTACGTGGCCGGCAATTTTCAAAATCAGATTTCGATAAATTTGATTTGATTTTAGCAATGGACGAAAGCAACTATTCGGATATTCTTAGGTTGGCACGAAACGAATTTGACCAGGAAAAAGTAAAAATGATTTTAAATTTTACACATCCAGGAAAAAACTTGGCCGTTCCCGATCCTTATTATGGCGGAGATGCCGGTTTTGAAGAAGTATATAAATTACTGAACGATGCATGCGATAAAATTATTGAGAAAATTGATTGAAACAAGATTCCAAATTTTGAAGATAGAATGAAAATCAGTCGTTAATTTTGAACTTTTTCACAACCGAAGGAAGTAAATTTAAATCTTGAATACTCTATTTTGAACAATGGAAAAAGGTAAATTATATTTGATTCCCTGCCCCATTGGCGAAGTTGATCCAATCAACTGTTTGCCCGCTCATAATTTTGAAATAATTCATTCCATAAAATATTATTTGGCAGAGAATGAAAAACATTGTCGAGCCTTTTTAAAACAATGCAAAATTCCTGTTCCTCTTAGTGAAATTTCTGTTTTACCCATAAACAATCATACCGATCCAGCAGAATATTCAGAAATGATGAACCCACTTATGCAGGGAAATGATGTGGGAATTATTTCAGAAGCCGGTTGCCCAGGAATTGCCGATCCAGGAGCAGAAATTGTGAGAATTGCCCATCAGAAAAAAATTCAAGTAGTTCCATTGGTTGGACCCTCTTCAATATTACTTTCTATTATGGCA
Organism: Flavobacteriales bacterium; assembly: GCA_044368255.1. Lineage (GTDB taxonomy): Bacteria > Bacteroidota > Bacteroidia > Flavobacteriales_D > UBA2798 > CAMBFX01. The sequence goes on along the minus strand of JBIPLT010000006.1, from coordinate 5,184 downwards.
TCTGGTTTCAACGGACAAGCATTTACGTTTAACGGCTATTTACCAAAAGAACAAAAAGATCGAATAAAAAAATTGAAGGATATGGAAATTTCAGCAATGAAAAACATTACTCAAATTTTTATGGATACACCTTATCGCAATAAACATGTAGTGGATGATTTGATGAAAAATTTAAATCCAAATACTAAACTTTGTATTGCAACAGAAATAAATACGCCGCTTGAAAACATCAAAACAATGCCTGTTTCCGAATGGAAAAAACAGATCCCTCCAATAGAAAAAAAGAATTGTTTATTTTTATTGGGGCAATAGCAATCAGCTTTAGCTGATTGATAGGTATTCAATCAAATCTAATTTCACGGCTTTAGCCGAATAATTATCGAAGAAATTCTTTGGCTTAAGCCAAAATAGAAAAAAATATTTTTGTTGGGCTAAAGCCCGATATTCATTCGAATTTATGGTTCTGTCACATGAATGTGACGGCTAAAGGTGACGTCTGTTTGCGATGGGAATTCAAAACTCCAAATCCGAAAAAAAACGCTTTCCTCCTCTGAAAAAATCAAAAACAATAGATTTTTTATACGTTCCAAGATCATTTATTTTAGAATCATTTTTTACCAATTCTTTTCTTTCTTTTCTTAATCTAGGAATGGCTTGATAAAAATGCAAATGCGCCCTTAGAATCTGATAAAAATGTTTGAATTTCTTTTCTGCAATAAACTTTATTCCAGCCAACCCATCCAATGATAATCGCTGAAAAAAATAGAAAAATAAATTTACGTTTCGTTTATTTCTATAAATGAGAAAAAGATTATTTCTAAAATTTAAATAGGTCTTAAATGGGCTCATATAATCTAACGTTCCGCCACCTACATGATAAACTTTTGATTCGGGTACAACATAAATTTTATGCCCTTTATTTTTCAGTCGCCAACATAAATCAATTTCCTCCATGTGCGCGAAAAAATATTCTGAAAAACCATTTTCCCCTCTGAAAACATCCGCCCGAATAAAAAGTGCAGCACCCGTTGCCCAAAATATTTCTCTAGAATCGTTGTATTGTGAATGATCATCTTCAGTGATATTAAAAATTCTTCCACGGCAAAAAGGAAAAGAAAATTTATCAATAAATCCACCGCAAGCTCCGGCATGTTCAAATTTATTTTTATCCTGAAAAGAAAGTATTTTAGGCTGAGCGGCAACAATTGTTTTATCTGAATCCAATAATTTAATGATGGGTGAAATCCAATTTTCTGTCACCTCTATATCAGAATTAAGCAATATGAAATATTCGGCCTCTACTTGCTTTAAAGCATCGTTATATCCTTTGGCAAAACCACCATTTTCAGCATTAATAATGATTCTTACATCAGGATATTTTTGCTTTAAAAACGCTATAGAATCATCGGTAGAACAATTATCTGCAATGATGATTTCTGCTTCATTTTTACTGTATTCAATTACAGAAGGAAGAAACTTCTCGAGAAATTTTTTACCGTTAAAATTAAGAATAACTACTGCTGATTTCACCCGATAAATATATAAATTATACAGATGTAAAATTTAAAAAAATATACTAACTTAATTTGATATTAAAATTCCAATCTGCTTAAACCAATGTAATTTTATATTTTCGTCAGCAACAAAATATAAAAACAATTGGTACTATCTTGGGTTTTGATAAAACTCCCCGCTTCTGCTTCCAAAATGGTTGAAATTTCCACTACCAGGAGAATCTACATCTCCATTGGGAGAGTTGCGTTGATTGAGCATAGTTTCCCATCTAAAATTCTTCATTTCACCTGGCACATCAGAGTGTAAAATTTGGTAATCATTGGTCACTAAATCGGGTAGATAAAAAATGAATTTTTTATTATTAAATTTTCCAACTTTATAATATTGCCAGATTTGATAGGGATATGAACTTGGCTCTGTTGGACGATCGGTAATTTGATCGGGTGCACCATATTGTAAATAAACTCTCCCTCTATCCGTTTCGTAACCTTGCTTAACTGGCGTTCCAAAAATACTATTCACAAAGTTTACTTGCTTTTTATAATTCAACCATTCTTGCTCTGGATTTGCGCTATTTTTGTTTGACCAAAACGTAAAGAAAAATTGTTGCTTGGTCAATGTATCTGTACTTATTGCTTGTTTATCTACCATCGTTCTTTCTAACTCTTCACATATCGGGCGCAAACAAGCGATATACTCACTTAAAGAATCCATATTCCTATATTTTTCTACAAAGGTGGATGAAATAACTACTTTGGTTAATTCATCTTCACTTAGATTTGCCAATGGATTATTACGTTGAAAAAATATTTTCTTTCTTAAAACAACATCATTGGTTTTGTTTCTGGCTTCTAAAACAAAATAATAGTTTCCTGTTTTTAACATAGTAATATCCATCGCTGATAAAATAGGAATAACGGTTGCCGATTCCATTTTCGTCATTTTGCTGAAATTGCTATACTGAGTTCCATTTTCAAAACTTTCGATGTATTGGACTAAAAGAAATTTTTCTCCTTCTGTAATTTCTTTTCCTAAGTGATAAATTTCTGTATAAAATGCAATTTTATCATAGCCGCACGGATAATAAGCAGAAACGTAAGGATAAAGATCATAACCTGATTTCGTTAATTCAGAAGTTTTTTCGGCTTTAATGTATCCTTCTAATAATTCTATGTCAGAAAAAGAAGCTATTCCAGAAAAATCAGTAATTACTAATTTCTCTGTTAACGAAACGGGCTGATCATTTTCTTTGTAATTATCCTTGATAATAATTTCTAAATCATATTCGCCTGGCTTGAGAATATAGCGTTGTTGATCGGTAAAATCGGTTAACATAGAATCCAACATTATCGGACTTGCCAAATTTTTCTTTTTAAAATCAACGATACTATCGCCTTTTTTAATGATTTGTGTGATTTCAACTTCCGACTGCCATTTTCCTTCCGAAGGATTTTTCAATGTAACAGAAGTCAAATTTACTTTCACATAAACTTCTAAATAAGTACCCGTCGTTGCGTTAAAAAATTGCTTAAAATCAAGATTGGCTTGAACGTTTTGTGCGTTTCCATTGAAACAAAAACCAATTACTAAAAGAAATAAAATAAATGAAATTTTAAAATATCTCATAAATATGAATTTGACGAGTTATAAAATTACGACAAAATTAAAGAAGCTACCTATTTCAAGATGTTAAACTAATCAAACGGTAGGTTTATATAAATGAACGCACATTAAATGAAAAATGCCCTACTTCAACAAGTAGGGCATTAATCGAGCGGAGAGCGAGGGATTCGAACCCCCGGACCTGTTACAGTCAATAGTTTTCAAGACTACCGCGATCGACCACTCTGCCAGCTCTCCGCTGCAAAAGTAATAAAGAGTTTGAAAATGGAAAGAAAAATATCAGTATTAGATATTTTTTTTACTTACTTAAATATCAGTGGTATTTGATTATTTCATTCAAATAAACGGTAAATTTCTACTAATTTCGCACCATGGAACTTACTGAAGAATTAAATAAACGAAGAACATTTGCTATCATTTCACATCCAGATGCTGGTAAAACCACCCTCACTGAGAAATTGCTACTATTTGGAGGAGCCATTCAAACGGCTGGAGCTGTTAAGTCGAATAAGATTAGAAAAACAGCTACTTCCGATTTCATGGAAATTGAAAAGCAAAGGGGAATTTCTGTTGCCACCTCGGTAATGGCGTTTGGGTATAAAGGATTACAAATTAACCTTCTTGATACTCCTGGCCATAAAGATTTTGCTGAAGATACCTACAGAACACTTACCGCTGTCGATTCAGTTATTTTGGTAATTGACTGTGCAAATGGTGTGGAGGAACAAACCGAAAAACTAATGAAGGTTTGTAGAATGAGAAATACACCCGTAATTATTTTTATTAATAAAATGGATCGTGAAGGTCGTGACCCTTTTGACTTATTAGATGAATTAGAAGAAAAACTAAGCATTAGAGTACGCCCTTTGAGCTGGCCAATTGGTATAGGAGGAACGTTTAAAGGTGTTTATAACTTATATGAAAAGAGCTTGAATCTTTTTGAAGCCAACAAGACTCAAATTGCAAAAGAAATAGTTGCCATTAATGATTTGAAAGATGAATCTCTCAATGAAATTGTGGGTGATCGCGGTGCCACCCAGCTTAGAAATGATACTGAATTAATAGAAGGAGTTTACGATGAATTTGACCGCGAGCGATATCTTGCTGGTGAAGTGGCTCCAGTATTTTTTGGTAGTGCCTTAAATAATTTTGGAGTACAAGAATTATTAGATGCATTTATTCGTATCTCTCCATCTCCTCAAGGAAGAGAGACCAATTTGCGTTTAGTTCATCCAAACGAGCCTAAATTAAGTGGGTTTGTTTTTAAAATTCATGCCAATTTAGATCCAAAACATAGAGACAGAATTGCATTTTTTAGAATTGTTTCGGGTAAATTTGAACGAAATAAGTTCTATCATCATGTGAGATTAGATAAAGAAGTTCGTTTTGCTAATCCTACATCATTTATGGCATCCGAAAAAAATGTAATTGATGAGGCTTATGCTGGCGATGTGGTTGGATTATATGACACTGGAAACTTTAAAATTGGGGATACTTTAACCGAAGGCGAACCTATGCTTTATCAAGGAATTCCAAGTTTCTCGCCCGAAATTTTTCGTGCATTAGAAAATAACGACCCTATGAAAACTAAGCAGCTTGAAAAAGGTATTCAACAATTAACCGAAGAAGGTGTTGCTCAATTATTCATTCAGCAACCCGGAAATAGAAAAATTGTTGGAACCGTTGGAGAACTTCAATTCGAAGTAATTCAATATCGTTTGAAACATGAATATACCGCTTCGGCATCCTTTTTGCCGGTGAATATGTTCAAGGCGTGTTGGATCACCTCGGACAACAAACAACAAATGTCAGATTTCATAAAGGTGAAGGCTAGTAATATTGCTTATGATAAGGATCAAAATATCGTTTATCTTGCAGAATCTCCCTATTTATTAAAAATGGCCGAACAAAATTATCCGGATATCGTATTCCATACAACGTCTGAATTCAAACTAAAAAGGGCGGAACTGAATTAAATGTTAAACGGATTATTAATCGGGTTTTTAATATTTGCTAATTCCTTTTCTATTCAAGAGGAAAAAGAAG
>JBIPLT010000247.1:0-4710 GCA_044368255.1 Flavobacteriales bacterium | reverse complement strand
CTATGGGTAAAAATGGAATATTAGCCTGGAATAGTGGCATGGCTGCCTTTTTAATGGGTAAAGATTTTACTGGAAGTAAATCTTCAAGTGCTTTAGAAAGCGCTATGAAATCTATGTCGGAAAAAGGAAAAGGAAATACTACCGCATTAGAGAAATTCACGGATAAAAAAGCGGATATGGGCTTCTTTATGGATTTTGAAAATTATATGAAAGTAATGCCGATGGGTGATGACGAAATGAGTAAGGCAATGCTGGAAAATAAATTGATGAAAGACATGATGAAAGACGCTACTATGGCTGGATTTTTGAATTTCGAAAACGGTAAAATCACTATGGATTATGACATGTCGGGAAGTAAGGAAATGAAGAAATTTATTTCTAATGCCTATAAAAAAGGAAATCCAGATTTCGCGAATTATTTAGGTGGTGATGATTTAATTGGTTTCGGAACCATGAGCTTAAATATGGATGCAATTTTGAATTATTATGAAGAAGCGGGAGTTTTTGATATGCCGCAAATAGCCGATGGATTAGCTCTAATTAAAACCACAACTGGATTATCTATTCGTGATATCGCTAATAAATTTTCAGGTGATTTCTCTATTGGATTTGTCGGTGTAGAAGTGGATGAGGAAAAAGAAACTGCAGAAAGCACCGATGAATATGCAGGATATTATGAAGATAGCAAAAGTACCAAGCCAATTATCACCTTTGCTATTGGAATTAGAGATTCATTGATGTCAAAAGTATTTGATACTATTCCTGGATTAACTAAAAAAGGAAACTATTATGCTTTTGAAGAAATGGGCGGAATGTCGTTGAAAAATGGTGTCCTTTTCATCACCTCTAATCAAGTTTTATTGGAAGATTTTGCATTGGATGGTCGTTTAAATACTTATACTAAAAACAATGCTAAAAAATCTATATCCGATAATTCTGTTTATGGTTATTTCAATTTTGACGCATTAGCAAATGCATTGATGGAAGTAAATCCTGAAGTGGCAGAAGCAATGGCTTCGATGGACTATGCCGAATTCAAAGCAACTAAAGATGCTAGCTTTAGTGGTGTATTTCATATGAAAGACAAAAGCAATAATGCACTTAAATTATTAGGGAAAATGATTATAGATTCAGCTACTAAAGCTGGCGGAATGTTCTAAAAAATAGAAAGAAATAAATGGAAAGCCTCGTTGAATGACGAGGCTTTTTTTTGTAGTTATTTTTCTTGGTTGCTACTTATTATTTATAAATGAATCAAGCATACCGCAGAAGTCTTCGTTCATTTAAACAGGTTCAATTTCAGTAACACATAATTTACCACCTAAATTACCCATGAAAATTAACATTGATAAGATTTAGATTTCTTAAATTTTAGATCATAAAAAAAACCTGACCAATTGATCAGGTTTTTAAATATTTAAAAAGCAATTACTTTTTTCTTTCAGCCTTAGCTTTTTGTTTTGCTTTAATCTCGTTGAATTGAGTAATTTGTTCGGCATTTAAAACAGCCATTACTTTTTCGTCATAACTTGAATCAAGTTTGATTTTTTTAGCCTCATAAGTTTCCTTATCAGCAGCCAAAACATCTAATTCAGCAAAATAATTTACAGCAAGAGATTTTATTGATCCCGTTTGTTCTGGAGTAAGTTTTAAAGCTTTCGTAAACTTTGCAGTCATTTCTGATGGTCTGTCAACTTTTGCATCTGCTGTTTGAGCAAAAGAAGTGTTAGCTGCAGCCATTAAAGCAACACAAGAAATTAATTGAAGGAAACGTTTCATAGCGATGATTTTTTAATTTGATATCTAAAATACAAAAATTTTGCCAGGTTTATAAAATGCAGGTAAGAATCTTTTTAACGAAGGCTAAGTTTATTAAGTTTAATTGCCTAATCCTGATTTGTCTAACAAATCGGGTCTACGAATTTTAGTTCGTTCAATAGCTTGATCAAACCTCCATTTTTCAATATCAGCGTGATTACCCTTCATTAAAACTTCAGGAACTTTCAATCCTTTAAAATCTTCAGGACGAGTAAAAACAGGTGGCGCCAATAAATGATCCTGAAAAGAATCAGTGAGGGCAGAGGTTTCATCTCCAATCACTCCTGGTAATAATCTAATTATAGCATCTACTAAAATAGCCGCAGCCAATTCTCCACCCGTTAAAACATAATCTCCAATAGAAATTTCTTTTGTAATATACAATTGACGAATTCGGTCATCAATTCCTTTGTAATGGCCGCAAAGAAGCAGTAGATTTTTATTTAACGAAAGCTGATTGACTCTACCTTGATTTAAGGTTTCTCCATCAGGGGTGAGATAAATAATTTCATCATAATTTCGTTCGGATTTTAGTTGCTCAATAGCTTTTGAAATAGGCCCTGCTAATAGCACCATTCCTGCACCGCCACCATAAGGATAATCATCTACCGTTCGATGAGAATCTTCGGTGAAATTTCTAATAGAATGAACATAAATTTCTACATGCCCCTTTTCTTTGGCTCTTTTAACAATAGAATCGCCAAAAGGACTTTCTAAAAGTGATGGAAGTACAGTTAATATATCAATTCTCATAGAGCAAATTTAATTATTCTGCACGTTTTTTGGGTTTTAAAAACAAATCGTTGATAAAATGCGCTTAAAAATTTCGTATCAATCACATTTGCTCTTACATTCGTAAAAAAATTAAAACCAAAAATTATGGGAAGAGGAGATATGAAGACTAAAAAAGGAAAGCGTACAGCCGGTTCATACGGAAATACACGTCCTCGTAAAAAAACTAAATCTACACCAGCTGAGCCAAAAGCAGCAAAAGCACCGAAAGTTGCCAAAGAAAAAGCTCCAGCAAAAAAAGCTGCTAAAAAGAAAGAAGATTAATATAGAAAATCCCGCAGAAAAAGCGGGATTTTTTATTTGTTCCATATTTGCCAAGAAGCCTCAGCTTGTTGGTGCAACATAGATAAACCATTTGAAATCATTGCCCCTTTTTCTTGCCCTTTCTTAAGGAAAATAGTCATTTCTGGGTTGTAAATCAAATCAAAAAGTAAATGTTCACTTGTAATGAAATCATAGTTGATTTCCGGAAATTCTTCCACTTTTGGCCACATTCCTAAAGGAGTCGTATTGATAATTAATGGATGAAAACGAATGTGATTTTCATTTAACTCGTCATATGATATTTCGTTTTCTTTCTTGGGATTTCTAGTTACAATCAAAAAACCAATTCCTAACGATCTTAATACAAATTGAACGGCTTTGGACGAGCCACCATTTCCCAAAATCAATGCTCGGCTATGAATGGGCCTTAGTTGTGGTTTTAAAGCCATAGTTAAACCAATGATATCCGTATTGTAACCGATTAATTTAATTTTATTTTCACGGATAATTTTAATAGTATTTACTGAATGAATTGATTTTGCATTTTCATCTAATTTATCTAAATGATCTATTACTGAAATTTTATAAGGAATGGTAACATTTAATCCTATCAAATCAGGATTAATTTCAATAATATTTTTTAATTCGCCTATACTTTTTATGGGGAAATTCTCATATCTAGAATTAGAAAGATGATTGTTTTTAAATTTCTCTGTAAAGTAACCTTTAGAAAAGGAGTGTTCTAATGGAAATCCAATTAATCCGTATAATTTTTGCATTTTATCTTTCGTAAAGTTTCCAGTTTTTTGCGCCTAAGTAATAAAAATACATGCCCGCAGCCATACCTAAATGTGAAACATCGTTATAATTGAACCATTCATTGATGCCAATTCTTAATCCATGTGAAATAGCAGCTAATGCAGCCATTCCCGTGCCTAAAAATATATACAAACTTCCTTTATCTTTTTTCTTAAAATAAGTAAATAATTCAAAAGAAAAAACGATGATAAACAATCCATAAATGGCATGTATTTCTACAAAAATGAACTTAACAACAATAATGGTAATGGTCATGAAAGTGATAAGTTCAATAATATTGACTAAAGCGAAAAAACTTCCCACTTTTGGCCGGAGAATGGGTTTTGCATGCATAATCGCGGCTCTTTCGAACATGGCAATGGCCACCATGCTCACATACCAACCGGGAATTTTCGAATTCATACCGTAGAGATAGAAAAGACCATGACCTAAAATTCCACCAATCGCAGTGGCTATTCCCATGAAAACAAGAAATAATTTGAAAAAACGATGAACAGGAGAGGAAAATAATGGACCGCGTAATTTAAAAACACCATAGAAACAAACAGCCGTAATGATTAAATCAGTAATCACCGTGGCAGGTTCCAATAAAGTTATTCCGAATATTTTTATAAACGGAAATTCATTACAGTAATAGGGGTCAATTGTACATTCTTCCATTTTTCAGAGGCAACGCAGAGTGAAAAATTTCGTCTTTTTGATAACAAACATTTTACTTTTACGTTATAACAAAGTTAATGGCAAATTCAATATCTCCTCCAATTCATCAAGCTAATGATTAAGAAGGGTTTAATTTTATTCTTCTTGTTGATTAGTATGAATGTTCGTGCTGGACATCTCATGGGTGGTGAAATTACTTGGGAATGTCGAGGTAATGGTAATTTCGTTTTTCAGCTTCATGTTTATAGAGATTGTCAAGGTCCAGCTTTAAGCACATTCGGACAACAACTATTGGTTTGGAATCATCCCACACTCAATTCTATTCCTCTAAATTTTATTTCTCAAAATGATATTTCA
>JBIPLT010000391.1:0-4733 GCA_044368255.1 Flavobacteriales bacterium | reverse complement strand
AAAAAGAAATAAATGATGATAGTTAATAATAGGTGGTTAAAAAGTTATATTTTTTAATTTTATAATATCTATAATCTGCCACACTACCCCAAAGTTCTACCCATTTTCTATTCCCTACAGTATTATTTTTACACTGCCTTTCTAACGCAATTAGTAATTTTTCAAACCCTTTACTACCTTTATCAACGTAATTCATTCTAAAACCCTTATAAAACTTATACAGTTATATAACCTTGTATATTAAGGGTTTATTAAGATTCAGATAACCTTAGATGTTAGCATAAAGGGTAAAGTATTTTTATCAAAATGATAGTGTGATAAAGTAAAATGGTATATCACGATAAAAACAGGTAATTTCATAAACTATGACAATCGTAACCCTAAAAGATGCTGGTTTTCTTTCTGGTAAAGGTTCAGCAACCATCTATAGGCATTTAAAATCTGGGAAGTTAAGTAAAACCGGTAATGGTATCGACACTTCTGAGTTAATAAGGGTTTATGGTGAATTAAAGGAAATTATTAGTAGTGATAAAGTTGATAACTCCCAAATTGATAAAAAAGATAGTGCTAGAGAGAATGATAAATTATCAAGTTTAGAGCGTGAAATTGAACTACTTAAGAAGTTTAATGAAGAATTAATTAAGGATAAAGAAAGGTTATATGAGCAGATAAAGGATTATAGGAGATTAATTGAAGGACCAGTTCAAGTAACACCAGAACACACTCAAACAACAAGGGAACCAGATAATATTTCTGAGCTTGAAACAGATACTGTAATAGTTACTACTAAAAAGTCTTTCAGTCAGAGAGTAAAGAACTTTTGGAATGAAACTTGGTAAGTGATAACACTTAACTTATCTATATATATTTCTATATCTTATCTAATCTTTTTAATCTCATCTTTAATACTAAATTCAAACTGTATATGAGACACCCTTTTACCTGTCTTACGTACTCCGAAACTAGCATTAAGATTACTGTGAGTGTTTCTCCCAGGCAGCCATCAAAATAATAGCTGTAATAAGTACTATAACTTTAGCTGTACCAGTACTTACGAAATTTATTAACAAAAAATAAATACCTACACCAACACTAATTAATAATCCTATTCCAATTAAAAATAATATTAAAGGAAAAAAAGCAAACAATAAAACAAAAAATAAAACTGCTAAAATTATCCCACCCGCTATATCTATCATTTCAACTCCTTATCTTTACCCATCATTTTTCTTACTTCAAACTCAGTTTTCCCTTTCGTTTTAGCAGGGTTATCTCTTACAAACTGTTGTATTGTTAAAGCCTTTTCTTCTTTGATTTGTTTTTGTTTAGTTTCAAAACTAAATTGTAATGATTTAACCTTTCTACCTCTCCTTCTTTCTCCATAATTAACCGTTATATTCGAATGTGAGTTTATTTCAGTAATTGATTTATCAATTACGCACCTTTTTAATTCCCCATACAAAGTATATTTTTCACCCAAATCTAATAACTGTCTTAACTCATCGATCTCAATTTCTCTATAACCAAAACTTTGAAACTGGCAAAATAATTCATACAACCTTAAACTGTAAATACACTTAAAATCCTTTACATCATTCAACTTATATTTCGTGAACCGCTCGGTGATCTCGCTTAGATAGGGAATTACATCAGGTGAAAAGTTAAGAATTAACTTACTTTCATCTTCGTAATAACTGACCTTCCAAATCCACCTAATTTCTTCAATTACACTATCAGTTTTAACAACAATTTTTCTATTAAATAATCGTTTACTTGCCAAACGTAAATCTCTATAAAATTGTTTGCTATTTTCATCTCCAAAAATATCCTGTATTTGCTGGACTGTAACCTCGAATTGATGCTCTTTTAGTAGAGCATTTCTACTATCAACTTGGCAAATACACGCTAGTAGCAATCTTTGCTCCATTATAGTGAGTGTATAACCCAACCTTAAAAAATCATTTCTCTTAACAATCACATTGTTTTTCATAAATAAAATTCGATTTACATAAAATTATTGTGATTATAATATGTAAACCAAATTTTGAATTATTATTTGGTAACATTTACTACTCATTACAGTAACAAAACATACATATCAGGTAACAAATATATCTTATCCCGTAACATTCTTTACTTAATTATTGCCTGTAACCCTTTAATTATCTATAGTTAATAACTATCTAAATAATATAAATAGATTAAAATAAAAAAAGAAAAATCGTTTTTTAAAACCTTAAACAACAACAATCTTTACTTTCTTATTTGCTTGGTATGTTTTTAATAAATCCTCTATTACTTCCTGTAACTCCTTTTTGTTAATAGTCGTTTCATAAGTAGTTTTACCTTTATCAGTTTCTTTTTTCATTTTTTATCTCTATTAGTTAAATCCAAACCAGCAACTAATACTGCTATATTTCTGTTCTGCTGTGCTATTAGATCCAATTTCTTAAATAATTTATTATCAAAATTATCATCAGTTTCATTGCGTAAGTGTTTTATATTCACTATTTGGTTATATAAATTATTTACCTTAGCAGTAACGGCAACAGCACCAAACGTTCTTAAAGCATTCTCGTTCAGTTCCATATCTTCAATAAACTCGTTATAAGTCTTCATTGCCAAGCCCAGTTATTAATCTTTCTGAGTATAAACATATCAAAGTATTCCTTTAAGTTTTCTTCATATTCAAGTCTCTTACTATCAGTAAGTCCTTTGTTATTACTTAACTCATCTATGTAATAAGCAATTATCAAATCCATTTTCTTTCCTCTTATCAAAATAAATCTTCTTTAACTTTGTTAAAGTTGGTTGGATTATTGAAATTGTCGTTAAAAAACTTGTTTAAAGCATATCTAATAATCTCACTTCTATTCCTTCCTAAACGATCACATAATCCATCAAACTTATTAACGAAATCATTAGTTGCTCTAATACCAAGCAATTGGTTTCTTATCATTTTTTTATATTCCTTTTTTACGAGTGCTAGTTAATATTGTTAGTAAGTTATTGTTAATATTAGTTTTATAGTAAAATAACTTAATACTATACAATCAACACTAACAACCCTATAACGCAGTTATTTATACGAATTTTTAGTATTAGTGTTTTTACAATTGTTAAACAAATTAATAAATATCTTTAATAACTCAACTTAATAACAATAATAAAAATATGGAAATTAACGATCTAAAGGAATCACAAAGAAAAAGTAACGAATTAGTTTTGGCAGAACTTACCAAACTTGGATTAGAAAGGCAGTTTGATACTGGTACACAGAACGCTACTAGATTAAAAAGAGCACTCATAGCAGCACAAAAAAGTGAACTGCTAATGATTACATTACTTAATTCTAAAATACACGCTACGCACTCTAATAGATTGTTTAACGCTATGTTTAAGAGGTGGTTGGGGATTAAAAATAAGGTTAATAGTGATATTAAAGAATTTAATAAAAATCACGATATTCAAATTCAAAAAACACCTGAACACGAAATAGCAGATAAGTTTATTAGAGCATTTACTTTAATACACAGCGTATGCGTTTTAGAACATAAAACTGCTTTAGAAGAATGTAAGAAGTTAAAACAAGAATTTTTAAATGTAATAAAAGATACCAAAGGTATAAGTGTATTAGCAGTAATTGAATGTGAAGTTATTAGTATTAAAAAAATGAGAGAACTTAGAGATAGCAATAAAGATGATGAACACAGAAAAATAAATGGGTGTGAAGATTTAATAAGAGATATAGATAACCAAATAGAATACCTTGCTAGTCCGCATCAAAGTTTATTCCTAATACATTTACACGGAACATTATTTGCGAAAAAAGAGGTTCAGTTTGATACGTTTAGAACAAATTTATTAAAAAATAAGCAGTGGAATAAAACAAGTTTTCAGATTGAAATAAAGAAGTTAAGTAAATTGTGGAACGAGGAATATAAAGGTGTTGAAACTAATCTGAAACACTGGGCAAAGTATATTACTAAAGGTGGTAATGATTGGAATAATGGCAAATCATACTTAAGATATAAAGTTGGATTTAATAGTAGTAGTGAAGATGATTGGAATACCAAAAATAAAAGAGTTAATGAATTACTTAAACAAGAGCATATTGAAGAAGGAATAATCGATAGTTTGAGTATGAATGTTAATGAAATAAGTGAACTTGCTATGCTTATAGATGGGTTAATGGGATTGAATAGAACTAGAACCGGTTACTTATTAAATACTAGATAATATACGAGTGTTATTGAATTAATAATTTCCCCCTGACATTCTCATCGTCAAACATTTGAGATTATTACTTTATTGTTTTTGAGAAATATTTTACATTGGAGAGCATTTGCCAATTTCAATAAAAGGAGTATTTTCACCATCTTTAATTTTAAAATTTTTATCACCACCTGCTAGATATCCAAAAATAGACGTTTTAACATACCTTAAATTATTTTTATTAAAAGTAACTTCTTCAACACCTCCTCCACATCCAAAAACACCCGAAGCATTAAAAGAACCCTTACAGATTGAATAATTCGTTCCAAAATCCGTCCATTCCCAAGTATTGTTATTATTTTTTAGAATATATTTACTTTCACTAACATTAAAATTCTCGCTTTCGTACTTTTCAGAACGTTTATTAAAACTGAATCCCGTTGATTTATCCGCTATACAAAGATAACTTCCATTAGCAAAAACATTCGTTGAAACCATCAACAACAGTAAAACCAGTA
>JBIPLT010000051.1:0-14711 GCA_044368255.1 Flavobacteriales bacterium | reverse complement strand
ATTCCGTTCTGGAAAATTTGACACTAACTTTATAAAGCATCATTTCAATAATGAAATGCTAAATGGAAAAGATTCAGAATTACAGGAGATTGCTGCAATGGTTGCGGCTGAGGTAATCACTAATACAAAAGTAGAAGGTAAAAGGAATTTAATTTCGCAAGCTGGTTCTAACTGGAAGCGAAACCGAATGTGAATAAAAATTGTTTTTTAGAATAAACTATTTTATGTCTTTTGCGTTTAACGTATATATGAAACGAACCGCTGTTTTACTTTTTTTATTCATACACCTAAACTTTGTTTATGGTCAAGAATCTTCTTGGGGATGGGTAACTGATTTTCATAAAAATCAAACCAAAGAAGTAAAAAAATCAAATCCAGAAATTAATACCGAAAGTAAAGAAAGATTGGTTACTTATGAAGTAATTAATGGCGATACCATTTGGATTATTTCATTGCCAGATTTGGTCATCATGGATGAGGTTTACAAAGAGAAATATGAAAAGGATTTGCGTTATATAAAAAGAATGTATCCTTATGCTCGATTGATTGCAGATATTTCTGAAAATTACGATTCAACCCTGGTTTCTTTGGAGAAAAGAAAAGAAAGAAAAAGATTCATTGAACATCAAAAGGATTTAGCTATGGCTCAATTTGAGAGTGCTGTAAAAAGCATGAGTGTTCGTGAGGGAAAATATTTGGTAAAATTAATTCATCGAGAATGTGGTGAAACAGCCTACAATGTGATTAGTAAATACATTGGTGGAACTAAAACATTTTTATGGCAAACAGCATCAAGACTAGGAGGGGCAGACTTAAAAATAGAGTATGATCCTAAGGGAGAAGATAAAGTGATGGAAGACATCATGAAAAAGGTGGATAAGGGTGAAATTAAAGTGAAGAAGTTGAAGATTGATGAAAAAGCAATTGAGAAAAAAGAAGCGGCTGAAGCGAAGGAGAAATTGAAAAAGAAAGAAAGCAAAAAGTCAAAAAAATAAAATGGAATTCCTTCAAATAATAAAGTCCCTTCGAAAGTTGGGACTTTATTATTTGAACATAGTATCTTAAATTATTTTTCTTGAACTGTTGATTTAGCCTTTTTATTCTTCATTTCATTTTTTGGTTGATTATTAGCAGGCGTATCATTTGTTTTTGTTCCCTTTGCATCTTTTTTAATTTGTCTCACTCCATTCTCATTTACGTTAATTTTATTTTGATTGGAGTTTGTTGAGTCCTTATGTTTAACCGGTTCTACTTTTAACTTCTTATTCATCTTTACTTTATTCTTGGGAACCAATTTCGTTTCTTTTTTTGTAGTATCACTAGCAGTGCTTTGAGCATTTACTATTGTATTTACTAATACTAAAGTAAAGGTGAGAATGATTGGAGCAATAATTTTACGCATACTATTTTTTTTAAGAGTTTTAATATGTATTAATTGACAAATGGCGTGCCATTATTCATTTAGCAATGATTTTAATTCATCCATGGTTAGTATTTTGCCATTGTAATCGGAAACTACAAACGCATCTGTTATCCCTACTTTAACAATAGACTCCATTGATTTCAGAGCCTCTTCTTTGCTATTAAAGTTTCCCGATAAATATTTGGTGATATCTCCATCTCGAAGCGGAGTTACTCCTCCAATAGTTAAATATTTGTCGAGCATTTGCGTAGGAACTTCATTTTTATAAGCACCTACTTGAATTTTGTATTTGATTTTCGATTTATCAATGGAAGTGTTTTTCATATCATGACTTTCATCTGTATCTTCTTTTTGTATTACGTCAACACCAACATCATTTAACGGTTTTCTAGAGCCATCCTGATAAGCTACAACGAATGATTTTTCAAAACCTTTATCCAACATATTTATTTTTCTTTCAGAAGCTTTTAAAATATCACTAAACGCCCCGCTATAATATCGAGTAATTCCATCGTCTCCGGGGATAACAATTAAATCAGGAACATCTTTGAAAATATTATCAGAGAGTTTTTTAGAGAAAGCACCAATTTGCACTCGGAAAACAACATCATGATTGGCAGTATTATTTCCACCATCAACAGGAGGAAATGTTTTATCTGAAACATTAGTTAAATTAGTTCCATTTGTAGATGCAATTCCATTTGTTTTCACTCCATCTTTTTCTAAATCATATTTGCGTTTAACGGCATCGGCTAAATTGTCATAACTCCCAACAATATAATACACGGTATCGCCTTTCGTAATCATTCTAAAATCTTTATAGCCTAAATATTTATGTAAATCATTGGCAGAAATACTTTTTTCTTGAGTACCTAAAACAATAACATAGTTGAGTGGTTTATTATTGTTGGAAGAAGTATCGTTAGGTTTATTGCTATATCCAAGATCAGTTCTACTTTCTACTATATTTTCAATTTTACCTGTGTAATTTCCAGTGGTATCAGTATAACGCAAATATCTTTCATAGATCATTTCATCGGTAACGGTTACTCCTTTTTCATTTACTAATACTTTTGGTGCAGATGTTAATTCATCATCTTTAAAGTCGAATACACGGTCGGCATCATTATCAACTGGACATCCTCTTACATCTACAAGAATACCTTTACCAGTATATTGACAGAAATCGATAAAATCTACCACACCATCTTCATCTGTATCCACCGTGTCTTTTGCAAGAATATCAAATAGGTCATTCCTATTTTCATCCATGATAGGCTCTTCTTCTTCTTCCGTTAATCTTTGCAAATCATAATTTACAGAAAAATGGGTGAATAGAAATTTGTCATTTTTTGAATCTCCCACACGGTTCCCCACACTTTCAGAGGAAACATTATCTACTAAATCTGTGACTGAAAAATGCATGGAAGTTCCTATTCTAAATTTCCATCTATCATTCAAATGAATTAATGCGCCAACACCTACAGGAAAAGCCCATGATCGTTCTCGGTATTTTCCAAACCCATCCACATTTTGTTCTCGTAAATCAGATTCATAAACATAATCACGGTTAAGAAGAATAGAAGAAGCGGAATTCGGATCATCTTCAGCTAAATTGCGAATAGAACCATCCGACCAATAATTATATCTATTTCCATATTGATCGAATAAATCTGTTTTGGATAAAAATTCAAAGGATTCAAATCCTGCCGAAAGATAGGGTTCTAAAATTCTGTCTTTTGATTTTCTGAAATTTTGAAAATTATAAGAAACAGTTATTCCACCAATTCTAATTTCTGATTGAAAATTAAGATTTCTTTCCACATTTGTTAATGACCTTTCGTTGGCAGAAAGTTGACCATAAATCACATAAAAATTAAGATCAAAAAAATCATTTAAGGGATTTGATATACGCAGATCATAACCAACGCGACTTACCGTAGGATGAGCAGTTTTATTATTGTTCGCTACATCACCAAAGAATGTAAACATTCCAACACCTAAACCTAAAGTAGGGCGAAAAATAAATTCTAAAGGAGTTTCATTGGATGATTTTTTTTCTGACTTTTCGGAGGTGCTATTTTTAGTTGAATCAGAAACTTGAGCACATATACTGACCATACTGCCAAATGACAGTATAAGCGTGAAATATGTTTTCGTAAAATTCATTTTTTTCATTCTAAAGACTACAATTTACAAAAAAAATCAATTTAATAATGTTTCTGCCTCAAAAACAGTAATTTTTCGCCCGTTTTTATAAGCGGAAAGGAAACATTTTTTAAAATATTTTGCCTTGTATTCTACTAAAACTTGTTGCGCCTCAGCTTTCGACAAGAATTTTCCTACAGTTATACGGTAAATATTTTCTTCGAAATGCGATTCAAATTCACCATCATATCCGAACTGTTTTTTGAGGTAATCTGATGGGATTTTTTTACCAACGGCTGCTACTTGAATGCAAATATATAACCCATTATCAGCGGATAGTGGTTGGTTGGTATTACTTATCATTTCTTTTTTATCCGTTATTATTTCCTTTTTTTCTATGGTTTTATTTTCGGTGTTAACTACTAATTCTGATTCCTTCTTTGAATATTCTTTTGTTCCTGGTAAAATAGAAATTTGTTCGTTTTCAGCCGGAAGAAATTCTGCCGAAAATGTTCCTGTAATGGCTAATGTGGTATCGGGAACGATATTTTTTAATTTTAATTCGTAGGAGATTTCGATCCATGAAACGTCTGGAATTTCATCCCAAACAATTTTCAGCATTAATTTTTCATTTTTGAAAACAGCATTTCCGCAATTGATTTTACTCACTTCTGCTCCTGCGGGTAATTTTTCATAAATACGTGCAAATCCTGAAGTGTTTGGTTTTTGAATTTGAATGGTAACAAGAATTTTATCAGATTCAATGATTAAATTTCGTTTGCAGTGGGTAGTAAGACTATCTGGTCTTACCATAGAGTGACTAACTAAATTTAAAAATAAGAAGAATGTAAAAAATGCATAATTCATGTATGACAAAAATACTTCAATGCATTGGTAAATGTTTAGTAGAAACTAACTGTTTCAAACAGTAAAATGTTAGAAATTGGGTTTGAGTAAATATTTAGTATAAAATTGATCAATGTGTAATACTGCTTCTTCGGCAGTATCCACTAATCGATACAAATTTAAATCTTCTTCACTAATGTTTTTTTCTTTCAAAAGCATGGTATTTTTTATCCAATCAATAAGGCCTGACCAATAATCTACCCCAACTAAAACAATTGGAAAGCGTCCGATTTTTTTTGTTTGAATCAAAGTCATCGCTTCAAAAAGTTCATCTAAAGTTCCAAATCCTCCTGGTAAAACGATAAATCCTTGTGAGTATTTGATGAACATTACTTTTCTAACAAAGAAATAATCGAAGGTTATAATTTTATCATAATCGATATATGGATTTGAAGTTTGTTCAAATGGCAAAACAATATTTATTCCTACTGATGGTCCACCACCTTTTTTTGCACCTTTATTTCCTGCTTCCATTATGCCAGGACCGCCACCAGTAATCACCCCATAGCCTTTAATGGTCAATTGTTCGGCAATAGATTCTGCAATTTGGTAATATTTATTTTCTGGTTTTGTTCTAGCAGAACCAAAAATAGTCACACAAGGACCTGTTCTTGCCATTCGGTCATAACCTTCCACAAACTCGGCCATGATTTTAAAAATAGCCCAACTATTTTCTGATTTTATTTCATTCCAGTTTTTATGTGAAAATTTGTCTTTTATTTTTTGATCATCACTCATTATTTACAGTTTTTTAGTGGAGGTTAATTCTTTTCTCAGATAAAATGCAGTATGACTTTCTTTATTTTTAATGATTTCTTCGGGTGTTCCTGTTGCAATTATTTGGCCACCATTTTTTCCGCCTTCTGGCCCCATATCAATAATCCAATCGGCCATTTTTATGATATCTAAATTGTGTTCAATAACTAAAACAGAGTTTCCATTATCCACTAACCGATTTAATACTTCCATCAATAATCGGATATCTTCAAAGTGTAATCCTGTGGTTGGTTCATCCAAAATATAAAGCGTATTTCCCGTTTCTCTTTTTGATAATTCGGTAGATAATTTTAATCGTTGTGCTTCTCCTCCAGATAGAGTAGTAGAGGATTGTCCCAACGAAAGATAACCTAATCCAACAGAATCCATTGTTTTTAATCGTATGTGAATAGATGGTATTCCCTCGAAAAAATCTAATGCGTTCGTGATGGTCATATTCAAAACTTCACTGATAGATTTACCTTTAAATCTAACTTCTAAAGTTTCTTTATTATATCTTTTTCCTGCGCAAGTTTCACAAGGCACTAATACATCGGGCAAGAAATTCATTTCTATCGTTTTCATTCCTGCGCCTTGACAAGTTTCACATCTTCCTCCCTTCACATTGAACGAAAATCGTCCAGGTTTATATCCTCTTATTTTTGCTTCGGGCAACATTGAAAATAACTCGCGGATATCCGAAAACATTCCAGTAAAGGTGGCAGGGTTACTTCTTGGTGTTCTCCCAATAGGAGTTTGATCTATTTCAATTACTTTATCAATATGTTTTAATCCATCCAACTTTGAGTAGGGAAGTGGTTTAGCAACACCATTAAAGAAATGAGTATTTAAAATGGGATAGAGAGTTTCATTGATAATGGAAGATTTTCCACTACCAGAAACGCCGGTAACACAAACTAGTTTTTGCAAAGGAATTTCAATTGTTACATCTTTTAAATTATGTCCCGATGCTTTATGTAAAACAAGTTTTTCTCCTGATCCTTTTCTTCTTGTTTTAGGGATAGGAAGTTTTTTTCTTCCGGTTAAATAAGCAGCAGTTTCTGATTCTTGATGAATTAATTTTTGTGGGGTAGCAGCAGTAATTATTCTTCCACCTTTCATTCCTGCACCCGGCCCAATGTCTACCACAAAATCGCTTTCTTCAATCATTTCTTTGTCGTGCTCTACCACAATCACCGAATTTCCAATATCACGAAGTTTTTTCAAAGAATTTACTAGACGAGAATTGTCGCGTTGATGTAAGCCAATACTTGGTTCATCTAAAATATAAAGAACGCCCACTAAATCAGCTCCAATTTGAGTCGCTAATCGAATACGTTGCGCTTCTCCGCCTGAAAGTGAACGAGCGCTTCTATCCAGTGTCAAATATTCTAACCCAACATCCATAAGAAATGAAAGTCGCGAACGAATCTCTTTCAAAACTTCACTGGCAATTTGTAATTGTTTTTTATCTAATCTTAATTCAATATTCTCCAACCAAATTTGTAATTCAGAAATATCATAGGAAGATAATTCGAAAATATTTTTTTCATCAATTTTAAAGTAGAGGGATTCTTTTTTTAGTCGGCTACCGTCACAGGTTTTACAAGCCACTTTATTCATAAAACCAGTAGCCCATCGTTGAATGGATTTAGAAGTTTCGTCTTCTGCATTACGCAAAATAAAATTTACTATTCCTTCAAAATCACGAATGAATTCATTTATACCAGTAGCATTTTGCAATTTAATTACTTCATCTGTTCCGTATAATATTTTTGTAATTACTGCATCAGGAATATCTTCAATGGGAGTCGTTAATTTGCATTTATAAACGGCTAGCAACCCTTCAATTTGTCGAGTGAGTTGATTATCTTTAAAGTCACCAAGAGGAGCAATTCCACCTTGTTTAATACTTTTTGTTTTATCTGGAATTATTTTTTTTATATCGGCTTCTGCCACTACTCCTAAACCATTGCAATTAGAGCAAGCTCCATAGGGAGAATTGAATGAAAATAAATTGGGTGCAGGTTCGTTGTAGGAAACACCGGAAGTTGGACACATTAAAAAACGACTAAAATGACGAACGGTTTCATCTTTTTGATCCATCACCATGATAATTCCTTTCCCGTATTTCATAGCTAATTTTACGGATTCTGCAATGCGTTGACGATTTTCTTCTTTTACGTCTAATCGATCTATGATAATTTCTACATCATGTGTTTTATATCTATCTAATGAAATTTTTTCGGTGAGTTCACGGATTTTTCCATTTACTCTCACTCTTAAAAATCCCTGTTTTTTTATTTGCTCGAATAAATCTCTGTAATGACCTTTTCTACCTTTTACAACGGGTGCTAAAAGATTTATTTTTTTACCTATGAAATCAGTTAAAATTAAATCTAGAATTTGCGCATCATTGTATTTTACCATTTTTTCGCCAGTCACATAGCTATAGGCAATTCCCGCACGGGCAAATAATAATCTAAGAAAATCATAGATTTCAGTAATTGTTCCAACCGTTGATCTTGGATTTCTACCCACCGTTTTTTGTTCGATAGAAATAACAGGACTTAATCCAGTTATTTTATCTACATCTGGTCGTTCCATTCCACCCAAAAAATTTCTAGCGTAAGCCGAAAATGTTTCAATGTATCTTCTTTGACCTTCCGCATAAATAGTATCAAAAGCCAATGAAGATTTACCACTTCCACTAAGCCCGGTAAAAACCACTAATTTATTTCTTGGAATTCGGAGGTCAATATTTTTAAGATTGTGAACTCTGGCTCCAAATACTTCTAGATATTCTAAAGAATCGTCTATTTCTGAATTATGCATGAAAAATTACGGGTTTATTTTACCGATATTTGAATCGGATTTCGGTAACAAAATAATATATTTTTTTCTGGACTTATTGGGCAAACTTTTGTCGCGCAACCAAGGATTAAGCAATTTAATTATTTTTAAATTGAATCCTTTTTCTTGTGCGAATTTGGTTAAATCTCCAATAGTAGTATCTACTTCAATAGCATTTGTTTCGTAAGGTTCGTAAAAATCTTTTGGTCGAATATTAAATCCATAACTTTCTGGTGATTCAAAAATGGCTTTCATAGCAGCAATTCTAAAAACATAGCGAGCCGTTTCTTGATTCAGATATAAATCATAATAATTAGTCACTTTTTGATCTTTTAGGGAAGTTTGAATTCCTCCTGCTCCCATATTATAAGATGCTGCCGATAAGGTCCAGTTATTAAAATATAAATAAGATTGTTTTAAATATTTACAAGCGGCACGTGTTGATTTTTCAATATTATATCTTTCATCAACAAAAGCATTTATTTCTAATTCATAACTTAATCCTGTGGCTTTCATAAATTGCCAAAATCCAGAGGCTCCTGCAGGAGAAACGGCATTATCGAGAGCACTTTCTATCACAGCTAAATATTTAAAATCGTCAGGAATTCCTTCTTCTTTCAGAATAGGTTCAATGATTGGAAACCATCTATGGGCTTTTTTTAGAACGAAGAAAGTTTGTGAATGATAATAGGTATTTATCACTAATTCTTTATCTAATCGTTCTTTTATATCAAGGTCTTCGAGTGGGATTTTTTCACCTGCAAATTCTAAATCATGTGGAATAGGAAGAGAATAAACTTTATAATGTTCAGAGATATGCTGCTGGTATTCTTTGTCTGCATTTTTTTCATCATTGT
Source organism: Flavobacteriales bacterium (assembly GCA_044368255.1). Taxonomy (GTDB): domain Bacteria; phylum Bacteroidota; class Bacteroidia; order Flavobacteriales_D; family UBA2798; genus CAMBFX01. Next base: position 5,768 of record JBIPLT010000051.1, on the reverse strand, counting down.
CATCAGCAAATGAAAAAATAAAAAATGCAACAGCAAGAATCAATGTAATCGATCCGAATAAAAGAAACGGTTTAATTTTTAGGTTTTTCATCTTTTTTACCGCTTACCTGTGTGAGGTAGAAAAAGGCAGCGAATAAAATTACGAAATATCCTGCACAAAGGAAGGTATATAGGGTTTCCCAGTTTTCAACAAAACGCAATATTGCAATAACTATTAATAGAGATATTGAGCTTAGTCCAATAAAAACCATTGCAATTTGGCTATCACTTAATCCAATGTAACTTAGGTGATGAGTGGTGTGATCTCTTCCGCCAACAAATGGAGATTGGCCTCTTCTCATTCTATTTATACTAACAATACCGGTATCAATAAGCGGCAAGGCAAATGCAATTAATACGCAAGAGAATTGTTTTAATTGAACAGGGTTACCAAAATAATCTGGAGTATTCCAAAGCAATTTAATACTAAACCAACCTAAAAAAACGCCTAAAAATTGTGATCCAGTATCTCCCATAAACATTTTTGAAGGATGCCAATTATGAAAAAGAAAGCCAATTAATGCTCCACTAACTCCAATTAAAACAAAAAATTCAAATCCATTGTAATTATGATTTATAGCCAAAACAAAAAGCATTATTAATATAATGAAAATTGAAACTACAGTTGTTATGGCGTCCATATTATCCAACATATTGATGGAGTTCATTAAACCTGCAACCCATAAAATAGTTAGCGTATAATTCATCCATTCGTATGGAGTTATTAGAATATAATTATCTGTTAAAATCATTATTACGCCACAAAATACTTGTGCAGAAAATTTTAAAATAGGTTTTGTGTTATAGGCGTCATCTGCTAATCCCATCAAAAATCCAATCAAGCAGACAATAATTAATCCTAACCCTGAAATGTTTCTCATCACATGGCTAGAATCAAAAAAAATGGAATAGGCCGATAATGAAATAAAGAACACGAGGAAGAATGAAATTCCACCTAAAGAAGGTTTTGAAGCGCTGCTCCAACGAATTAAAGTATTTTCTTTATCGCGTATTCCAAGATTGGTAGCGAAGCGTAGTAATATGGTATTTATCATTATTGAAAAAATGATAATGCTAACTAAAAAGAAAGAGAATATCCAAAATAATTCTTCTTTTTCCATAGGTTAAAAGGGTGAATTAAATTTAGAAAATAAAAATCCTTCTTGATCTTTAGGAGAAACTAAAGGGTTTAAATTTCCCCAATTTATTTTTAAATCTTCGTCATTCCAACGGATAGTTCTTTCGCAGTCTTTGTTGTAAAATTCGGAGCATTTATATACGAAAATTGTGTTTTCTTCCAACGTAATAAATCCATGAGCAAATCCTTCAGGTATAAATAAAGAAAGATTATTTTTGTCATTTAATTCTATTGAAATATGCTGGCCGAAAGTGGGTGAGTTTTTGCGAATATCAACAGCAATATCTAAAACAGATCCACGAACCACTCTAACTAATTTTGCTTGTGCATAGGGAGGCATTTGAAAATGTAATCCACGTAATACATTTACAGAAGACATGGATTGATTGTCTTGCACAAAATCTTTAGTATAACCAGTAAGCTCAATGAATTTATTTTTGTTAAATGATTCGAAAAAATATCCTCTCTCATCGTGAAAAACGGATGGGTGAATGATGCTTAATCCTTGAATTAATGTGGTTTTTTGATTCATTTTTATTTTTTACTACTTCTTCTGAAAATTCGTTTAAAGAAAGATTTTTTATCATTATTCTCTTCTGAATAATAATTTTCTCCGTATGAATATCCGTAACCATATCCATACCCGTATCCATAATTATATCCGTAGGAAGCTTTTTGCGTATCTACACCATTTAAAATAACAGAAAGGCGATTAATATGATTTTCATTGATTAATCTATCAGCATTTTGAACGAAATTCTTTTTGGAGTAGTTAGATCGGAAAATATACAATGGATAATCACATCGTTGAATCAAAGGAATACCATCCGTTACTAATCCTACAGGAGGTAAGTCAAAAATAATTACATCAAATCTTGTTTTTAATTCTTCAATTATTGCATCAATTTTTCCATTCAAAATTAATTCAGAAGGATTGGGGGGAATAGGTCCAGCGGTAACAAATTTTAAGTTTTCTAAAGAACTATTTCTTAAGCAATCATCCAATGAATCACGACCAATCAAAAGTGTGCTCATTCCTTTATCATTATCAGACGAAAAGCCAATATGGATTTTAGGTTTACGCATATCCAAATCGAGAATGACTACTTTTTTACCTGACAAAGAAATTATACCAGCTAAATTGATGGCAACAAAAGTTTTTCCTTCTCCTGAAATAGTCGATGTGACAGCAACTAATTTTACCCCAGGCGAATTATCAATAAATTGGAGATTGGTTCGAATGGTTCTGAATGCTTCTGAGATTAGTGATTTAGGATTTTTGTCAATGATTAACTGAGAAACTGGAATATTATTTTTAAATTTTGGTATTATTCCTAATACACCAATACTCGCATGTGATTGTTTAATAATTTCATTTAAAGAAGAAATTTGGTCATGTAAAAGATACTTCACTAAAATTAATCCACCTGATAAAATTATGCCAAGTAAAATAAAGGAAAAATACACTAATTTTTTATTTGGGGAAACAGGTTGAAGATTTAATACTGCAGGATACAATATTTGGTTTTTTGAAGTATATCCTGCCTGTGAAATAGAATATTCCGTTCTTTTTTCCACAAGTAGTGTGTAAAATTTTTCGTTGATATTTTTTCGTAATTGTAATCGCGCATTGATGATTTCCTTTTTAGGAATATCAAAATAAATGGAATCATACTCTCTTTTTTTCTTATAGTACTTATCTAATTTTTCCTTTGTTTGAGTTTTTAGATTTGAAAGTGATAGTCGAATTATCTCAATTTGATTATTTATTCTATAATCAATTTCTTTAATTGTTTTGTTCTTTTCCGTGTTAGAGTAAAGTGATAATTTTCTTTCTTGTAATTGTGTTCTTAGCTCTTTTAAGAGATCAACTAATCCTGTTTCTTGATTAAAATTTATTATAATAGCCATAATAGCATTAAGATCCTTTTCTTGAATATTTTTATTAAGATCTTTTTCGATTTGGTTTAATGTATTGAGATTTATAAATTCTTCGGTAATTAATTCTTCTTGTTTCGTTATTCTTTCTAACATATTAATGGATAAACCCTGAAAATCCTGTATGTTATTTGCTTCGTGAAATTCACTTAGTTTTCTTTCAGAATCTTTTAAACTATCTGAAACAAATTTGATTTGCGAATTAATATAGTTCAGAATGTTGTATGCACTTTCACTTTTTTTAATGGAATCAAATTCATTGTATGATTCAGCAACTGCTTCAACCACGTCTTTTGCTAAATATGGATTTGGATATTGAAAAGAAATTTCAACAGTTTGAGCATTTACATTCACTAACTTTATGAGTAAGCTAGCATATAATTTATTGGCAATTGAGTTTTTATTATTTAAAATAAAATAAAATTTATTTTCAGCTTGAGTAAAAAATATTCCTTCAATATTTGAAACTTCTATATAGGCTTTGAAATGAGGAGTAGTGATGGTTGAGTTGTGTTTTCCTTCGAACTGAAATGATTGGCCAGAAAGAGTATAATTTAAATTAAATTCTTTTTCTGTAAAAACTATATCTATTCTGTTATCACAAACGGTGGAATCGAAAATAACTAGATCTTTCAATTTATAAGCAGAATGTATGTATTGTTCTTCAGCCAGCAAATTCCCTTCATAAAAATACGATGTATTCAGCGGCATTTTTTTTATTGCTTGACGAAAAATAAATGGTGAACGTAGCAATTCAATTTTGGAATCTATGTTGGTTTCATCAGAAATAAAATCCATCCCTAAAATTTTTTTCGCTCCTTCATCTTTTCCGATTTGAAGAACTAAAGAGGATTGAAAAATAGGTTGGGTGTATCTAATATAGATTACGGAAAGAAGTAAACAAGCTAAAGTAATTAAACTGATCCAAATTATATTCGATTTTGCGATTCGTATAAATAATCCCAATTCAAATTCCTTACTGAAATTTGTAATTCGTTCGCGGTAACGATCAACATTATTATTTCCTCCTGCCTGTTGGGGGTCTTGAAATTCTGGCATATTATAATCGCTGAATTACTGTGTAAATTAATATAGCACTGGTAAGAACAGAAATTATTGGAGAGAGTTCTGCAATCACTTCTCTCGAATATTGTGGAGTAGGATCCACATAAATATAATCATTGGCTTGAACTAATAAGTCGGTGTAGGGTAAGCCTTCATTTGCAGTTGAAAGATCTATCATAAACATTTTCCGTTTACCATCCTCACCTTTACGAATAATTTTAATCCTTTTGGCTCTTCCTCTCTCTGTAATTCCTCCCGCCAATGCTAAAGCTTCCATTAAAGTTGTATTGTTATTGGTAATATAAATTACAGCTGCATTTGCTCCATTACCTGGAAAAACAATTACTCTTTTATTAGTTACTTGTAGTTGCACATACGGTTCAACATAGTATTCCGAATATAATTTTTCAAGTAAACTTTCAGCTTGAGGAATGGTATATCCCGCAATTTTAACTGTATCCAAAACGGGTAGTCTTACAAAACTATCTAGTTCAACACGGAAATTTAAGTTTGTTCTGTTGTTAAAACCTACGTTAGTTGAGGCAACATTTCCGCCCCCTGCATCTGCATCTGATCCAACAGAAATATCTACTATTCGGGTTCCATCGTTTGAAAAAACTTTAAATTGAATATTGTCATTCGGACTAATCAAATATTCTGTTTGGGTATTTTTGGGAATAGAATCAAAGACATGATTTTTATCCGTTTTCAACATGAGGTTGGCATTGATATAGCAACCTTCAAGTGCCAATAAAACAGTTAGAAATAGTAAAAATATAATATACCTCATAGGGTGTTTTTTAACAAAGTTAGTATTTTAGATTAATGAGAGGAAATTTGAAGTTTATCATATAGGATTTTCATATCGCTAACCAATCTTTCATAGTGGTATTTTTTGCCTACTAATTCCCATCCCTTTGCTCCGAATTCATTCATCATTTGTTTGTTTTGCAATAAGATAGAAATATTCTTTACGAATTCTTCTTTATTTCCCGATGGGGATAAAAGAGCTGTTTTTCCTTCTTCTACCACATTTTCTATTCCACCCACTCTTGTACTCACAATAGGTTTGCCAGAGGCTTGGGCCTCAATGAGACTCACGGGTGTGCCTTCATTTAGTGATGTTAATGCAATGATATCAGATCCGGCATTTACTTCATCAATTTCGCTTATCCAAGAGGTAAAACAAAAAAGGTGGTTCGGTTCTATATTTATCGCACTACATTTTTCCTTAATACTATTTTCTAATTCATTCCTTAATGCACCATCACCCACAATCATTGCTTTTATTTTGTCTGGAAATTTTTTCTCAATCTCAATTATAGCATCAATAAAAAGTTGATGATTTTTCACAGGAACTAATCGGCCTACAATAGAAATAACGATTTTATCATCCGAAATTTTATATTTTTCTCTAAATTTTTTGCGTTTAATTTCTTTATCGGTTCTAAATTTATTTAAATCAAATCCTAATGGAATAACATGAATTTTTTCAGGTTCACAAATTTTAAATTCTTCAGATAATTCTAATTTTTGTTTTTCACTGATTGCTATAATGGCGGTTGATCTTTTTGCTAAAAACTGTTCT
>JBIPLT010000384.1:0-4779 GCA_044368255.1 Flavobacteriales bacterium | reverse complement strand
TCGCCCTGACAGGTCCTTCGTGTCCTTGAAAGAGATCCGCACATCTCCATGTCCTCAGGCCGGTGCGTTTTGATTTTGCCCCCCTCCAGGTAAGAATCGATCCGTCTTCTGCCCCAGATGCTAGTACTCTTGCTCCAAAGGCTAGCGAGAGTACGTTCTGGTCATGCCCCCATAGAACCGTGCTGGGAGACTCCTTCCAGACCGATACTGGAGAACTGATATCCCAAATGTGTATCTCTGGGTCCCCGATACCCGCTGCTAAAAGAATTTCGTCCCCCTCATCTCCCTCCACTGATATGGCTAGTACCTTGATGTGGCTCCCAAGCGTGTGCTTCCGATACACCCTGGAGCCACTATGTGAGTTCATTGTCATATGGTCGAGACCTGTGCTCTCGCTACTGATTATTATCCGGTCATCAAAGGTCCACACAATGCTTTCGCTGTGGGCGAAAGCGCCCAGCTCCGCCACTCCTCCCGAAAAGAGGACAGGGTGTCCGACCGGTGGCCTCTCTTCCCGTATAATGGTGGGGATAGCCATGGCATGGCCCCTCGCCGCCTCCCAGCACTCAAGCAGAGAGTCATGTGCTCCCTGCTTCGCCAATTGCCCAAGTACCTGCTCCCCATCGACCATTGGCCAACCGTCCGGGTGTTGGAGAAAATCCCCGTTGCGGATGACGAGTGTGCGAAGGTTCACTAGCCCAGACATGATGCCTAGTGGGGTGTGGATCGTTGAATTTTTGAGTGCTTCCACCAAGCTACTCAGGATGCCTACGATGGTCGTGACTATGTTCTCCATGGTCTCCCCGTTACTTTTGGCCTTCTTCAGCCACCTCGGCAGAAAAGGGGGGGTTAAGAAAGCCGCCGCCAGAGTACGGGCAAATTCGTTGGCATCCTTGCTTTTCTGCTGCTGTCCGAGTCCTACTTGTTGCTGAGCCAGATCCGTGAGATTGTGGTGACCATGCCTAATGGTAATTGCCACCAGTCCCGCCCCATCGTTCCTTAGCGAATCCGTCCTCGCCCCTCTCTCACGTAGCAGATTGACCATACCACTGTCGCCCTTTTCGGCTGCCAAGAGCAGCGGGGTGACCCCATCGTCATCCGCAGCGTTTATGTCGCCGTGCGCCTTCAATAGAAGCCTGACCATTTCCATCTCACCTTGAGACACTGCGGTGAATACATGTTCATCTTGTACTGTGAAACCTACTTCTTCCTCCCCCAGGGGGAAGGTGAAGGCTAGTAGCATTGCCACGGTGGTGAGTTCCTGCCTCTTCACTGCCAGAGAGAGTGCGTTCGCACTTGGGATGTAGTCCGGATGTATGATGATAATCATACCATTTCCTGCCCCCATCAGAATGTTCCTGGCCCCCGAGAACGGGCTCTTGTTGCCGTGATCTGGGCGTATCAAGTCACGCATTTCCAGGTAGAATTCGATATTCCCCATGGTCCTACCCGATTCCTTCCTACAGCAGGCTTTGATGGCCAGGGCCAGTGTTTGGACAAGTCCCGCCCCCCCACTCCCGCTTAAGTCGAAATCAATGAGGTTTGGGGAAGCGTCTTTGGCACGTCTCAGAAAATACCAGAGCGCGCGGCCCGCTCCGAACTCATGACCTTGGAGGACAATGGAAGTAAGACTTTTAGAGAAAGCTCGGGCCAGGTGTTCATAAGCAAAGATCTCGGAACCCACGTGCTCTCGAAGGGGGGAGAGAACCGCGAGATGTTTCATGCCCAGAGCTGTTGACTGTTTCCAGTCCTCATTGACGGCTGACATCATTGCCATGTGGGAGTACCCGAGTGTATTGGCCGCGGTGGAAAAGATCACACTCCAGAGTTTGTTCGCTAGAGCGTCCTTTGCGACCCCCTGCTGTAGCTGGGGCGTCAAGCTCCCTTCATTAAAGGTCTCTGCAGTCTCTTCTAACGGTAGCTGTTGCACCGACCCCGCTGTGTGCGGGGCTTGTGGCGTGACGTTTGCATTTGGAGTGCCGTTTCCGTAGTGCTGATCGATGCTCACCCCCCGCCCACCATCCTGAGATAAATCCTGCTCGGGCTGTGTATTGTCATCATCGCTGCCCTCAGAGTTACCTGTGCCAGCCTTCCCGCTGGCGGAGACCTCATTTCCTTGGAGCTGCGCAACATTGACGTTGTCAATGCCCTCGAGGCTGTCATGGTTGCCAAAAGCACCACCGGATGAATCCAAATTGGTATTGGTGCCCGTTGCTCCTGCATAGATATCGAGCATGGATGTAGTGCTGGGCTGTGCAGTGATGACGTCTCCACTAGCAATGTCAATGGAGACATCACCACTCACCGAGATCCCGGCATTATGAAAGGGAGCATTGTCACCCTCATTTTTATTTGCCTTGCTCCCTTCGTTCCCCTTGCCCCTGAGCCTGTACTTACTGCCACACTTGCCGCCGCCACCAGATGGGGTCAAGCCGGTGTTGGTGCCCGCTGCTGTTTCATGGCCCCCGGGCCCAACCTCGCTGCTCGGCCGTGTATTGATGGCATCTCCTTGAGCACTGTTGACAGAGACCTCGCCCACTACTGGGGTCCCGCCGCGATGGAGAAACGCGTTGTCACCCTTATTGCATTGTACCTTGCTCCCCCCTTTGTCCTTAAAACTGAGGTTGAGATTACTACCGTGATTGTTGCTGCCGCTGTACAAGGTAAGATTCGTATTGAAGCCCATTAGTCCTCCGTAGCCTCCGGGCATGAAGTCTCTGGTCGACCGTGTAGTGGAGACGTCTCCACTGACAGTGTTAGCAGAGACATCACCAAAGGCAGATGTCCCGACGCGATCTAGTTCCGCATTTCCACTCCCATTCTGATTTGCCTTGTTTCCCCTTGGAGAGAAGACACCTACAGCGGAGACCCCGGCGCGGTGAAATTTCGCATTGTCACCTCCGATGAGATGTACCCTTCCTCCTCCTAAATTTGTGCCGCTGCGATTGTAATTACTGCCAACATTGTTGTTGCCACCAGATCTCACATTGGTATCGGTGCCAGCTGCTCCTCCGTTGCGGTCGGGCCAGACGTCCCTGCTCGGCTGCACGGTGCTGACGTCTCCCCTAGCTGTGTTAGGGGAAACCTCACCGCCAACAGAGGTCTCGACCCGGGGAGAGAACGCGTTGACGGGCATGACCTCGTTACTTGGCCGCGCGATGATGGTGTCTCCACAAGTAATGTTAATGCAGGCATCACCGACAGAGGTCTCGACACGGTGAGAGAATGCACTGGCTCCCACATTCTGAATTGCCACGCCCCCCGATTTATTTTTGCCGCTGAAATTGTATTTGCTGCCAGATTTGTTGCTGTCGTCAGATAACATCGAGTCGAGATGTATGTCAGCCGCTACTCTATAGCCCTGGGGCTTGATATCGCTTCTCTTCCATGCAGTGATATCGTTTTCCTTGACACAGTTCACCAAAGCCTCGCCTGGTGTGTTCGTGTGAGTTGCCAAATTTGGAGCCGGGATAAATTCCGCAGCACTGGGGTTGAGGCTGGAAAGGACAGAGGCCACTGCACCTGCGGATCCGGTGAGAGTCTTTTCCTGCTTCGCGGGCGTGCGATTCTGGGACGATGTAATAGGTTCCATGCTCTGATCATTTTCCCCAATTCGAGAGGGAGCGGATGCCTCTCCGCTGTCTATAACGATCCGTGCTGAAAGGGGTAGCATTGGACTAGGTTCGATGCGGCGCACGTCCAGGCCATGTACTTCAAAGTGTCCCCGTGTCAGCTCTTCGCCCACCCCAATCCATGCTGCACCCTTGGCTGGGCCTGGTCCAGCAGAATGTCCCAAAACGTTCTGTACGCACCCTAATTTTGTATGTGATGAAACCAGGGCAGAGTTTCTCGATGTTATGCCCAGTGTTTCCAAAGGGTCATTTTCAAGTCTCTCAAGACTTGGATGAGGTCTGATTTTGCTTGATGAGTCATTTTCAAGTCTCTCAAGACTTGAATGAGGCCTGATTCTGATTGACAAGTCATTTTCAAGTCTCTCAAGACTTGGATGAGGTCTGATTTTGTTTGATGAGTCATTTTCAAGTCTCTCAGGACTTGGATGGTTGCCGGAAATAGAACGAGATCCGTTGGCCCTCTCGCACCCAGCATCGCCGGTAATCCGCTTGGGACCGACTCTTAATTTCCCAACTTCCGTGGCTGGAGCATCGAGTGCGATGTCCTTCCCTTGTGCGTGGATTTGCAGAGGAGATTTGCTATGTGCACGCGGATAGATGTTTGCCGTCTGACGAGGGAGAATTCTCATCGTCTCCGCCGCAGCCGCCGCCACTCTGCGGCGAAGGCCATTTTTCTCTCTGTTGGTGGCGAGAGGGCCTGGCGTCGCCCCCCTGTCTTGCTCGAGCACTGGCGCACCATCCGGGTCCTTCCCCCGAGTTTTGGCGGAGGCCATGCGGCCATCGGTGGGGATGGCGAAGTTTCTGGTCGAGAAGGCTGTGCTGCTCATTTCGTTAGGTTCATGGATAAACTGCTTTGGGTGTGTCAGTGGGCGGGTGTCGCTTGCGTCACCAGAAAAATGCATAGCAGCTGCGCTGCTAAGTGGTTCCAAACTATGGGGGGATTCTCTTGAACCCTGCATCGCACACACCGTTTCGGATATACCAACAGAACGAGAGAAACCGTGGTGTCGCACTGCTTCTAGTTTATGGTCAGCAGGCGCGTCCAGCTGTGCAACTGGAAGCTTCTGTTGACCTACCCTCGCTTTTTTGCCGACCCCCGAAGGAGTTGACCTTTCCGCCATTTTTTTTCTTTTTTTCTCATTGGGCG
>JBIPLT010000246.1:0-4782 GCA_044368255.1 Flavobacteriales bacterium | reverse complement strand
CACGCTGCAAAAAATCTATTTTCATTAGGTTTAATACAAATAGCATTGAATATTTCATCTTGTGCTCCACCATAATTTTGATTCCAAATCATATTTCCACTCGTGTCAGTTTCAAAATAAAATCCTTCTTTTCCTCCAGCGCCCATTCCTTCTGAATAGCCGGCCAGAATGTAAGTTCCTTCTATAGTTTCACAAATAGCAAAACCTTCATCATTTGATGCAGTGCCGTATTTTTTTGTCCAAAGCGTATCGCCATTAATATCTGTTTTTACTACATAAAAATCTTTATCTCCATTTGTTTTAGTTGTAAATCCAATACTAACTAAAAATCCAGTTGAAGTTAATAGTGTTTTTCTCAAAACATCTTCACCATTTTTTCCATAAGATTTCATCCAAAGAGAATCTCCATTATTATCTAAGCGCATTAAAAATCCATCTTGATTTCCATTTCCAATTGAAAATGTAGATCCTGTAATAATTGAATGTCCATTAGGTAAAATGGTATTATCAAAGGCATAATCCCAATCGGAACCACCATGGTTTTTCAACCAAATTTCATTACCCAAACTATCTATTTCAATATTCAAAATATCATACCCGCCATTTCCAAAAGAATTGGAATATCCAGTAAGCAGATAATGTCCGTTAGGTTTGATAGCAATTGCATTTCCTTGCTCGATTCCATTACCACCAAAAGTTTTCGACCAGTCAAAAAATCCGGTGCTGTCTATTTTCATTAAATAAAAATTAGACGTTCCGTTTGCAAAACTGCTAGAGGTTCCAAATATAAAAAACGAAGAATCTTTGGTTTCCACTGCACCTTTCGCCACTTCATCATCTGAATTTCCATAGGAACGATAAAAATTTTGTGCCTCACTTGAAAAAGCAAAAAGAACAAAAATACTATTTAGAAATATTTTAAAACGCATAAGATAAATTTATGGTTAAATCTTTTCCATACCCATTTTTACTCCATCCTAAAAGATCATTGCAGGCGAGTGAAAAATTCATGTTTTTTATCATTCTAGCATAAACACTATAACCGATTCGAAAAGTTCCATATCCACCAACAGAAGTATATAAATTCATATTCAAATTCTTAATAGGTTGATAAAATATTCCAGCAAAAAACAAAGGTTTATAATTGGAAAAAGCCCTCATTCTTACTCCGTAAATTCCTTGTATTTTTTCTCCACTATTCGGATCGGCAATTTTGGAAAAAGAAAAACTAAAAGGTAAAGCGGTGGTCATTGTCTTTTGAATCGGATTAACTTCTAATGAATCTTTTATTCTTTCAGAAAAATTATAGGATGTAGAATCAAAAAGATCATTTACTTCAAATCCATTGAAATAATAATTTGAATCTAAATTAGTTTGTAAAGATTTATTATTCCACTGAATGAATCCCAAATCTTGGATAGCTATTTTGAATGCATTTTGGAATTTTACGTTTTTGTTTTTACCTACGTTTAAATAGAAAACCAAATCTGTTGAAAGTCCCCAACCGTTGAACGCATCAATGCCGTTTTTTAAGGTATCAGATTGTCGATAATTAGCATGTAAGTTCATGGATATTTCTTCTCCTAACGGTGCGGTATACAAATCAGCTCTATCAACTTTCAAGTTTCTATAGCTTTGTCCTTTTAAGAAGGAAATTCCTACATACGAATGATTGGTTTTATTAAATCCACCAAAAGTGAGTTTTTGGTATTGAAGCGACTCAAAATTTACATTAGACAAATTAGTGGTATCACCGGCAAAACGAGTATTTCCGTAGAAAACTAAATCAAAGGCGTTTTTAGAAAATTCACCATGATAAAAACCAATATTTTCGACTGAAGCATACCAGCCCCAACTTGGTTTTCCAAATAAGTGAGAAGAATGATTTTTATATTTTATTCCGTAAACTAATTCAGCACCTAATCGATTTTCATCATGAAGTTTTTCGGAAACTTGATTTTTTAAATTAGTATCCAGATGCCCGCCATTATAAAATAAACTTATAAAATCATTAGAAACATTTTGATTGTGGTAATAACCTTGAAATCGCAGTTGAAACTCATGCGAAATACTGTCGCTAGTATAAACTGGAGTTATCAAATCTTGGGCATAAGATGATAATGCCCAAAATGAAAAAAGCAATATCGTAAATAGTTTATTCAACGGTATAATTTAATTCTGTACTTATTCTTATTCCGATTCTATAGCTATTGAACAATTGAACATGTTGTGTTTGGGAAGCGGTATTAAAAATTGTTTTAATCAATAATCGTTGTGAATTCAATAAATGATCGGTTTGTGAAGGGTTTACTCGAACATCTAATCTTGTTTCACGTGCGGATGTGACAACAAAGGAAGTGTTGGTGTAGGCAGAATAAATTAAATTCGGATGGATCACCGAATCTATAATTTGGTTATTTGCATCCAATAAATATAATTGCACTTCTGCTGAGAAGGGGAAACCATTATCCGCAAAAATATGAAGAACACCTTCATTTACATTATCCGCATTTTCTGGATTGATAGTTAATTCTAATGTATCCGATAGCGTTAATCCAGACGCAATTATATTAAGCGGAATTTCTGCATTTACTCTAACATCAAAAGTTTTATCATCAAACAAGAAATCTTGGTGACCAGAAATATTCCCCATAGGATTTATTAGAATACCTAATGAAGTTCCAATTTTATCTGGAAGATTTTCTAAAAATAAATTAGTGTTTGAATTTCCATTATTTAAAATGAGTGAATAGATGCTTTCCACTGCTGTAATTCCTGTAAGGATAGCCCTATTAATATTAATAGAATTACCAATGAAAGAATGATTTAATAAAACTTCATTTCCATTTCTGGTGTTTACCGATTTTAACGTATCAATTTTTACGGTGGCATCAATTCCAATTCCATTTAATATTTCAAAATCTATATTTACTTGGTCCAAATCTAATGTGCCAGATATATTAGTTAAAAAATCAAATACGGTTTCTTCATACGGAACATCAATTTGTTGTGAGCCAAAATATCCCTTAGCAAAGGAAGGTCGTAAATTAGAAAAAGTATTTTTTACAATTACTTTATCATAGCTATAGACAGTAGTTACTGTAGCAGTAGAGGCTAATGAAACTTTAATAATGGTTTTATATTTATTATATTCATTTCCTGAATCGCCTCTTAGATCTAATTCATATCCTGAAAAATCATAAATTCCATTTACTATTGAAGGATTCGCCACAGATCCTGCAGGTACATTGATGGTAAAATTGAAGGGTTGTCCGTTTTTTAGTGCATTGGTAATAGTGTATTCATAAACGGTTGGTTGCGAAATGGTGCTGCTAATTTGAAATGAAGTTTGTCCGCTTTTTATTTTCACATTAGATAATTCGATATCATCTAAATCAAACCGTTTGTTTTCTGTGGAAGAAATAATCGTTTGCCCTGGATTTATATTTAATGAGGGAAAAGGAGCTGGAATAGAAAATGTATCAGTTACGGTTGTATCTGGCAGATTAAGTAAGGTATCCAGATTTAATTTTAAAACGGATTGATTAAATACCAGCGAAACTTCTCCGTTCGAGTTGGTAGAAAGAAGTGAATCTGGAATCAAATTTTCTAATCCCAACGATGAATGAATGAGAGGAACACTAACATCCACATCCCAAGAAGGTCTGGTTAAATCCTTTTTACAAGAAAAAAGACATAAAAACCCCGTAACCACAAGAAGTATGTATTTCATCTGCATTTGCCGAAATTAAGCATAATTATTGACTTGATTCATCCCATTAACTCGACTAAACTGTTCATTAAAATGTTTGTTTGGAACCCTATATTTTTAATTTTATCATTTGGTTTTAAAATATTGAACTTCTTTTATAAATTTGTAGTTGAAAATGAACCAAGTATTCAAATTTAAGCGCATCATTATTTCAACCCTGCTAGCTATGGTAGTGATGATGATTTTATCTTTTGTTTGGCATGGATTAGTTCTCAATGATTTTAAGAATCTCACTCTTGCTTTCCCTGTTTTTATTTTTTTAAGTTGTATCGTTTATTTTTTGATTTCTCTTGCCATTAATTTCATTCTTTTCAAGATTGATTTTCAAGAATACCAAACCACCAAACGAATTTTAATGGGTGGAGTGGTAGGTTTCTCCATTTATTTGTTAGTTTTTACTTTGGGCTTATCCTACGAAGAGCGCGGGATGAAGCATATAATCAGTGATTTTGGATGGCAAATGTTTGAACAAGGCGTTGGGGCTTTGGTAGTTGATTTTTGCTTACATATTTATAAGCGAATAGATAAATTCGAAACATCCGAAGATTAAACTGATTTTTCAGTATTAAAAATTCCAGTTAATTCTTGTTAAAATCCCATTTTTCTTTCGATAAATAAATGTCCGTTACTAGGATAATTTTGTTAATTTTGGCGGAATTTAAAACTAAATCTTAAATTCAAATGACACTTTTTTCAGATAGATTTACTACCGAAGGATTAACCTATGACGATGTGTTGTTGGTTCCTGCTTATTCGGAAGTTTTGCCCAGAGAGGTTCAAATCAAATCTAAATTCTCGCGAAATATTACATTAAATGCTCCTTTTGTATCCGCAGCAATGGATACAGTAACCGAATCGGCTTTAGCCATTGCTATTGCTCAAGGTGGTGGAATTGGAGTAATTCATAAAAATATGAGTGTTGAAAGACAAGCAGCAGAGGTTAGAAAAGTAAAACGTTCAGAAAGCGGGATGATACAAGACCCAATAACACTTTCTGTGAACGCAACGGT
>JBIPLT010000050.1:0-14737 GCA_044368255.1 Flavobacteriales bacterium | reverse complement strand
AACTTATCCTAATGTTGGAAATTATCCGGTTGCTGTTACTCTTACCAATGGCTGCGGAAGTTCAGCTACAATTTTTGATACCGTAACAATCTCCAATAATAAGCCTGTTACAGGATTACAAATTGATGGATCTGGTAATGGTTCTATTTGTCCGAGTGATGGCTTTTTTTTGGAAGCTGATGTAGACGGAGGAAGGGATTTACACGAATTTTTATGGGATTTTGGAGATGGAAACACCGCCACGCTACCCAACGTTTCTCACGCCTATGCTTCTGCTGGAAGTTATACATTAACTTTAACAGCCACCAACTTTTGTGGAGTGTCTGATAATATAACTCGGGTGGTGACCGTCGGGACAAACGTTACTCCAGACCCTAATGATTATTTTGTTGGAATTTTAGGAGATGGAAAAGCTTGCCCAGGTGATTCAGTTATTTTTATTTTCGGACCAGGTTCTCCAACTGCAAACTTAGTTTGGGATTTTGGTGATGGTAATACGAGTAATTCTACAAGTATATTATCTGTTTTTGGAATTAATTATAACTATGTTAAACATGTTTATCCTGCGCTAGGAAATTATGCAACAAGTGTAACTTATACTAACTCGTGCGGTAATTCATTTAATATTCCATTACCTTTAAGCATAGAAAATAATTTACCTCCACAAGATCCTGGCTTTTTTGAAGATCCTAATACTTACAATTGTCAAGGACAACCAATCGCATTTTTTGGCTATGGTGGCTCAACAATGGAATGGGATTTTGGTGATGGTACAGGAACTTTGGTAACCTATTCTGAATTGTCACCGGTTTATCACACGTATGAGAACCCGGGAACATATGAGGTTGAAGTGCGCTTTACAAACGGATGTGGGGCAACAGCAGTTCAAACAGAAACTGTTATTGTTCCTCTATCAGGATTTGAGATTACAACGAATACTATTTCCTCTAACTGTTCGCAAGAAAATGGAAAAGCAATTGCTATTGTAGAAGGAGGTAGAGCTCCATTTACCTATCAATGGTCAAATGGTGATAATGCTTTCATTGCTGATTCAATTCCTGCTGGAATTTACTTGGTGGATGTTACGGATAAAAATGGTTGTCGCAATTATGCGATTGCCACCGTTAGTGATCTTGAAGCGCCTTCATTATTATCAAATGCAGTTTTAGATGTTACTTGTTATGGAAATAATAATGGCGCAATAGATTTATCTGTTATTGGTAGTTCTGCCCCTTATACTTATTTATGGTCAAATGGTAGAACAACCGAAGACGTTAATAATTTAGAAGCGGGTCCACATGAAATTATTGTAACAGATGCCAATGGTTGTATAGCTACCAAAAGTGTTTATGTTAACCAACCTGATGAAGTTAATTTAGCGATGTTCTCACAAAATGCTGATTGTGGTGTTTCGAATGGTGCTGCAATGGTAACGGTTTCTGGAACTACGAGCCCTTATAATTATATTTGGTCAAATGGAATGGGAACGAATCAAATTACAGGATTATCAGCAGGGATATATTCAGTTTCTGTTGTCGACGTTAATGGTTGTTTATATGAAGATGTAGTGGCTGTGAGTGAAGGATCAATAAGTATCGTTACTGATTCTATAACTGGCACTGGTTGCGTTGGTGATTTGGCTAACATTTATGTGAACGTAATTCCTGTTTCTGGAACTTATACTTACAATTGGAGTAACAGTAATGCTAGTCAAGATAATTTGAATTTAAGTACAGGTGTATATTCATTAGAATTAACAGATATTAATAATGGTTGTTTAGGATATGCTCAGTATGAAATTCAAGATTTACCTACTGTTACTAATGAAATATGTTTAGTGTCTGTCGACTCTGTTTCAAATACAAATCGTGTTATTTGGGAAAAAGACTTAACGGCTGCTAATATTAGTCATTATAAAATTTATAGAGAAAGTTCACAAGCAGGAGTATATTATCATGTTGGTGATGTTTTATATGATAGTTCTTCTGTATTCAAAGATCCAGTAGCTAATCCTCAAATACGTGCGTGGAGATATAAAATTTCAGTTGTTGACGATTGTGGAAATGAATCAGAAGCAAGTGCAATTCACAAATCAATTCATTTAACGGTTAACGAAGGAATAGGTAATACTTATAACTTAATTTGGGATCATTATGATGGATTGAATTATGCCACTTATGATGTGTATCGCAAAACAAGTTCAAGTGGATGGCAATTGGTAACCTCACTTCCATCTAATTTAAATTCTTATACTGATGCAACTCCTCCTGCTGGAACAGAATATTATAGAGTGGAGGCTTTAATGAATGTAAATTGTGACCCAACTCGAGCGGGAGTTAATACCTCAAGGTCTAATGTAAGGAATACGCCATCAGCCGCTCCTTTTGGATTGAATGTAGAAGAAGATGATTTAAACGCAATGATTTTATTTCCTAACCCAACAACTGGATTATTTTCAATAGAGATTAATTCAAATGAGTCAAAGAATATTGAAGTATATAATTCAATTGGAGAAATAATCGGTCAAGAAAAAACTAATGCTAAATTTAATTTTGATTTAACTAATTTCTCAAGAGGAATTTATTTTGTGCTAGTGGATAATGGTAGGAATCAAAAGATAATTAAAGTAATTAAAAATTGAATTTATTAAACAATAAGTAAAAGGGCAGGCGACTGCCCTTTTTTAATCATATGAAAAAATACTTGATTTTATTTTTGTTTGGAATTTGTTTAGTGAATGTAACATTTGCGAATTCAGATTCTATTCCAGAAAAAAGGAAATGGAAATTAGATTCCAATTATGTAGTTAGTTATCCTGAAAAATTAATAGTTGGGATTTTTCAGTCATGGAGATACTATGATTTGCTTTTTACTCAATCAATGATGCTAGACACAGCAGGATATTCTTCCATGAATTATATTGCACGTGGCAATAATTCAACGGGATGGTCATTTGCCTATGATAAGATTTCATTTTCAGTAGGAACATCAGTGGAAGTTACAGAATCAGCTATTTTTAGGAAAGGGATTTCCAAGACTAAAAATCTTAGTTTCTCTATCAATTCCAAAAGATACCGATTGGAGGCCTCTTATCGAAAATATACAGGATTCTACGATAATTATACGGGAAGGAGAGATACTAATTTTGTATATGATTCAAGTGTGTTTTATCAAAATCCTACTATGTATTCGAAAGCCTTTCGATTAAAAGGATTTTATTTTTTCAATAAAAAACAGCGATTTTCATATGGAGCCGCATTCAATAATTCGGCACGACAATTAAAAACAGCCGGAAGTTTTTTATTCATTTCAAATGCTTATGGATTTTCTATCGGTTCCGACACGTCTATTCTAGCAACTGGCACTGCACCTTTTTATCCTCAATGGCAAAACTGGAATAAATTTAAATCACTTGGTTTATCTGCCAATTTCGGCTATACTTTTAATTTAGTTTTGTTAAAAAAGCTATTCGCAAATCTCACCGGAACTTTAGGATTGGAATTACAAAATTTTAAATATTCAACTTCAGACGGAATAAGTAAGAGAGATGAATGGAAATTCGGTTGGTCGGCTGGAGATTTAAGAGGTTCAATTGGGTATAATGGCGAAAAAATATATGTTATGCTTTCTTATATCGGTGATTTCAGTGTTTATAAATTAGACAAAATGCAAATCGATACTCGCTTACATGCGGGAATGTTTTCGTTGGGCTATCGATTTAAAATGAAAGAATCAAAACCTATAAAATGGTTGAAGAACAATAAAATTTATAGAATGCTTTAAAAAGGCATAATTATTGCCTAATCTTTATCGCACTTTAAAAAATAGTGTATCTTTAAAATTCAAAAACTTAAAATTAAATTATGAAAAAATTATTAATCGGTCTTACGCTAATTCTTTCAATGGGATTAAGCAAAAATGTAAATGCTCAAGCTTTAGAGCAAGGTCAATCAGAAATTGATCTTTATTACGGAGGTGTTTCATTTGGAAAAGCAGTTTGGCTTGAATTAGGTGGATCAGGAGCTTCTGCTAAATTTTTAGGAGTAATGGGTTTGAAATACGAATACATGGTTTCTGATAAAATGGGTGTTGGTGCCGAATTCAATTACACCGATATGCAATTAGACTGGTCAGATACAGATTCTGCTTCAGGAACAAAGTATGAATACAATATTCAACGCACAGTTATCAGATTTATGCCTCGTTTCAATATCCACTTTGGATCTAGTGAGTCATTTGATGGATATTTCGGAGTAGCTGCTGGATACAGAAGCGCAAAATCAACTTATACAGATAACAATCCTAGTAATACTGACGAATCTTTTGCATCATTAAATCCAATAGCTTTAAGACTTGCTTTAGGTGGAAGATATTTCTTCACTGATAATATCGGTTTACACATGGAGTTTGGTCTCGGTGGAGGGATGTTATTACATGGTGGTTTATCAATCAAATTCTAATTAATGAAAAGTGTAATTTTTGGAGTATTATTCATTTGTTTTTATAACTTTTCTTATTCGCAAACGAGTAAAGAAATAGTTATAATACGAGTTGATTATGCTACGAAGAAAACAGGAATTGAATCCAGATTGTTCTGTGATATTGGCGTTTCAAACACTCACAGCCTATATCGTGCGCTTACCAATCAAGAAAACACAGTTCAAATAAAGGATGAAAACGACAAAATTCATGTTTTTACATCAGAAGTAGATTTAATGAATTACCTTTTTTTAATGGGTTTTCAATTAAAATCAACTTATGATACGGAGATAATCAATACTAAATACACTAATTTTATTTTGATAAAAGAATAAATTGAAATTCTTATTTTTTAAAGCCTCTCGAATTCGGGAGGCTTTCCTTTTTCCATTACCTTTGCCCGCATGTCATTAAAAAATGATCTCATTTTAAGAGCCGCTCGAGGAGAGCAAACTGAACGTTACCCCGTTTGGCTCATGCGTCAAGCCGGAAGAATTCTACCCGAATACCGTGCAGTAAGAAGTAAACTTAAAGGCTTCAAAGAGTTAGTTGAAACTCCCGAAAGAGCTGCAGAAGTTACTATACAACCAGTGGATATTTTAGGGGTGGATGCAGCTATCATTTTCTCCGATATTTTGGTTATTCCAGAAGCCATGGGATTTACTTATCAAATGCTCGAAGAAAAAGGACCTTGGTTCGAAAAAACGTTGAAATCCGAAGAAGATTTGAAATTTTTAAATGTGCCGGATGTTTATGACTCTTTAAGTTATGTTGCCGAAGCATTGAAAATCACTAAGAAAGAATTAAATGGAAGAGTTCCATTAATTGGTTTTGCTGGAGCTCCTTTTACCATACTTAGTTATATTATTGAAGGGCAAGGATCAAAAACTTTTTCTAAGGCACGGAAGTTGTTATATACTCATCCAGATCTTTGTCATAAAGCTTTACAGAAAATTACGGATACTACTATTGCCTATCTGAAAATGCAAATTAAATCAGGTGCCGATATGCTGCAGTTATTTGATTCATGGGCTGGATTTCCAACCCCTGAACAATATTCAGCATTTGGTGTGCGGTATCTTAAGCAAATCACAGATGCCATAACCGAAGTTCCCGTAACTGTTTTTGCTAAAGGTGCTTGGTTTGCTAGACAAGAACTTTCACTTCTTTCTTGCAGAACAATTGGTTTAGATTGGAACATGGATATGAGGGAGAGCAGAAGAATAATTGGAGATGAGAAGACTTTACAAGGCAATTTAGACCCTTGTGCTTTGTATGGAAATTTTTCATCAGTTAAGGAAGAAACGTTGAAAATGCTGCGAAGTTTTGAAAATGGCAAGCATATTGCTAATTTAGGCCACGGAGTGTATCCAGATACAAATCCAGAAAATGTAAAATGTTTTATTGAGACAGTTAAAGAATTTAAAAAAGAAACAATATGAAGAGTAGAATTTTATCAGTCCTTTTCCTAAGTGCAATCGCATTTAATGTAGGGGCACAAACTGAAGATGATAATTGGGTAAAAAATGGTAGTTTCGAAGATATTGGAACTAAAAAATTGAAGAAAGATAAATCCATTCATTTTGCCACAGGTTGGGATTCACCTACTGGGTTAAAAGCGGATATCTACACCAGAAAGAATGATAAAGACGTTTTAACAGGAACAGATGCTAATACTTATGGTCATGAGAAACCAGAGAACGGTGATAATTATGCTGGGATAGTAATGTATAGTTTCGGAGATAAACAACCGCGCACTTACATCACTACTGAACTAGAAGGTCCAATGAAAAAAGACCAAGAATATTGTGTTCGTTTCAAAGTGAGTTTAGCAGACAATTCAAAATATGCAGTGAATAATATTGGAGCACATTTATCTAAAAATTCATTAGCCACTGAAGATAAGAAAAGTTTATTGGTTGATGCGCAAGTAAAGCATAGTCAGAATAAAGTTTTTAATGCTGTTTTTGGTTGGGAAACGATATGTTCTATCTATAAAGCAGACGGTGGAGAAAAATTTCTTACCATTGGTAATTTTTCAATTACTAAAGATACGAAAACCGAAAAGGTAACAAAACCTAAAGGGGTTTCTACTCAATTAGGAATTGGTTATTATTATGTAGATGCTATCGAAATTTTTATTTTAGATAGTGTTGAACAATGTCAATGCGAAAAGAAAACGATTGAAAAAGCACATGTAGTAATTACTGAAGATTTTTCATCTAATAAAGAATTTACAGTAGATCAAAAAATCGACCAATGTAAAATCTTGTTTGATCAATTTAAAAATGAAGTAACAAGCGTTTATTTAGATAAAGTAAATCAATTGGTAACTGTTTTAAATGAAAACCCTGATATAAAAGTAGAATTACATAGTCATTCGGATAAGTCAGAAGTAAAAGCGGCTGAAACAAATGAAACACATAAAGATTTAGCGCAGAAAAGAGCCGATAATGTATTGAAAGTATTAACTGAAGCAGGAATTGATGCTTCTCGTGTAAAAGTAAAAATTCATGATGATGCTGAACCAGCCACTACTGAAACCACTGAGGTGGGTAAAGCAAAAAATCGAAGAGTCGAGTTTCATGTTCAGAAGTAAGTGAGACTTGACTTTTGTTAATGTATGGCATAAAACAAAAGGCTTGTTCGAACTTATCCCGAATTTTTCGGGATCAATGTTCAGAAATATTCAAAAGGAGGCGAAAGCCTCCTTTTTTATTTTTATACCTTTCGCCAATAAATAAAAGCACGCTTGTCAAAAATTATAAAAGATAATCCCAAATTGATGAATGCATGGGCCATGTACGATTGGTCTAATTCCGTTTATAATTTAGTGATTACTTCTACCATTTTTCCAATTTATTATTTAATTGTTACCGGTGGAGAAGGAGCTGAGGTGACTTTCTTGGGTATTACTTTAAAGAACACAACGTTTTATGATTTTATTATAGCCTTTGCCTATTTAATGATTGTTTTCATTGCTCCTATTCTTTCTGGTATTGCCGACTATGGAGGATACAAAAAAAGATTCATGCAGGTGTTCACCTATATCGGAGCCATTTCTTGTTCCATGCTTTATTTTTTTGATAAGGATCATTTATACATCGGAATAATTTTTTCTATTTTAGCTTGCATTGGTTATAGCGGAAGTTTAGTTTTTTATAATTCTTTTTTGCCGGAAATAGCAACCCCCGATAAGCAAGATAAACTCAGTGCAAAAGGTTTTGCATTGGGATATTTAGGAAGTGCTCTGTTGTTGATTTTAAATCTTTATCTCATCATGAGTGTGCCAGAAGATCAAGGTGCGAAAAAAATGGAAATCATGCAGTATGCTTTTTTGATGGTGGGAGCCTGGTGGATTATTTTTTCGCAAATAACTTTTTACCATCTTCCTACCAATGTTTATAGCAAAAAACCAGAGGGAAATAAATTCTCAAAAGGATTTTTAGAGTTAAAAAAAGTTTTCTTGGATTTAAAAAATACACCTAATCTTAAACGATTTTTATTTGCATTTTTCGTTTATAATATGGGGGTTCAAACCATCATGCTCATCGCTAATCATTTTGGATCAGAAGAAATAAATATGGAATCCGGACAATTAATCACCACCATTTTGATTATTCAATTTGTGGCCATTGGTGGTGCATTTTTATTTTCATTCCTTTCGCGCAAATGGGGAAATCTTTTTACGCTTCGTTTAGCAACGGTTATTTGGGCATTAGTTTGTATCGCCACCTATCTTTTTGTTTACACTCCAGAAAACTTTTATGTGATTGCTGCTGTTGTAGGATTAATTATGGGAGGAATTCAATCATTATCTAGATCAACTTATTCTAAAATGCTACCAGAAACAACCGACCATGCTTCGTATTTTAGTTTTTATGATATCTGCGAAAAAATAAGTATTGTATTAGGAATGGCTTTATTCGGAATCATCAATGAAATGAGTTCAGGAATGCGAACGCCTATTTTGGTTTTAATTTCATTTTTTATCATTGGGTTTTTATTGTTGTTAAGAGTTAAAAAACATAATCACGTTGAATAAATATTTTTATGGAAAATCATTTTGATATAGCTATTATCGGAGGAGGAATTGTTGGAGCCGCTACCTTGTATAAATTACAAACCCGTTTCCCTTCTGCAAAAATTGTTTTGTTTGAAAAAGAAAAACATTTGGCCGATCACCAAACTGGAAATAATTCGGGAGTAATTCATTCAGGATTGTATTATAAGCCTGGATCTCTCAAAGCGAAAAATTGTGTAGAAGGTCGACATGAATTAGTAGCCTTTGCCAAACAAAATAAAATTGCTCATGATGTTTGTGGAAAAGTGGTGGTAGCAACCGAGAAGAAGGAACTGAAAAGCATGGAGAAAATTTTCCAGAATGGAATGGCCAATAAAATTGAAGGGTTAGAAAAAATATCAGGCGATAAAATAAAGGAAATAGAGCCGTTTGTAGAAGGTATCGCAGGACTTTGGGTGCCTTGCACGGGTATTATTGATTTTAGAGGAACCACAGAGAAATTAGCGGAGATTTCGTTAGCCATAAATTCCAATTCAAAAGTAATGTTGGAACATAAGGTTATCGGCATTCAACATGGAGAAAATGAAAATACCATTGTTACTGATAAAGGAAACTTCACCGCTAAGAAAATGATTTTCTGTGGAGGATTACAAGCCGATCGTTTAGCAAAAATGGATGAGGTGAAAATAAAAGAGAAAGTGGTTGGGTTCAGAGGTGATTATTATGAATTAACTCCAGAAGCAAAACACAAAGTAAAAAATCTAATTTATCCTGTGCCTAATCCTGATTTTCCATTCTTGGGCGTGCATTTTACAAGAATGGTCATCAATAACGATATCGAATGCGGACCCAATGCAGTTTTTACTTTCAAACGTGAAGGATATGGTAAAACAGATTTCGATTGGAAAGATACCATTGATGCATTAACTTATTGGGGAACTTGGCAATTATTTTTTGATAATATGTTGTTTGGTGTGAATGAATATCGAAGAGCCTTCTCTAAAAAATTATTTTTAAAATCATTGCAAAAAATGATTCCTTCACTTACTATGGAAGATATTCATCCCGGTAGAGCAGGAGTACGCGCCATGTTATTAAATAAAAAAGGAGATACACGTGATGATTTCAGAATCGAATACAGCAAGAATTCCATTCACGTTTTAAATGCACCTTCACCAGCGGCTACGGCTTGTTTAGCGATAGGTGGACAAATTGCAGGAATGGCGGAAGAGCATTTTAATTTGAAATAGCAATCGGTTTTAGTCGATTGATTATTTAAAATCGGTGTTATTATATGGCTTTAGCCAAATGAAACAGAGACAGTTTTCTTTAACAATCGGCTTCAGCCGATTGATTTAAATAAATTATGCTGTTATACGGCTTTAGCCAAAAATAAATCTTAATTTTTGAATGCTTAAGCTTTAAATAAATCAAAAAAAAAGAGGATCAAAAAACTACTTTACATTTTACCTGTAACATTGCATTTTGCTTGCGGAGAATCTTAATAAAATAAAGAAGCATCCCAAGAAGATGTTTGCAAATACAGTGAATGGTATCTTAAAGAAAGGATGTTTAAAGATGAAATGGAAAATCCAGTTTTAAACCCAGGCGAAGCAATGTATGTCGCTAAAGAAAAATGCGTAAAGGAAATGTAAGAATGCGAAAAAATTCACGCATCAATATTTCACGAGAAATTCTATGAGATGAGTAAAGAATGTAAATAAGAATTGATTTTTAAATAAAAAAAGTCCCGAGCATTTGGGGCTTTTTTTATTTCATTTTTTTTCGAATTAATTATTCGTAAATTTCCTTTCGATGACCTAAATCAATTACATCAATCAAAAGTTCTTTATCATAAATCTCATAGATTATTCTATAATTTTCCACTCTGATTCTGTATCCGGGCCTTCCTCTTAATTTTTGATAATCGTTCGGTCTTGGATTTTTACCTAATTGATAAATGGCTTTTTTGATATTCGAATAATAAGGTTCATTTATTTTTACCAATGCCTTCATTGCATTTCTATGAATAGTAATTTGATAAGCCATTATTTCCTTTTACGTTTGGCTTCAATCCGCTTAAAGGCAATTTCTATAGGAATAGAAGGTTCTTTTGACTTTTTTGCAGCATCGTAAAGCTTAATATCTTCCAACATTTCCAAATCTTCTGTTATCTTATAATATTCCTGAATAGGTAAAATGACTGCAACTTTTTTGCCCTTTTCGTTAGTAATATATTGTGGATGTGATTTCATATTCTAAACAAATATACGAAAATCAAACTAAAATGTTTCTATCGATTAATTCAAATAAAAAAGTCCCAATCACTTGGAACTTTTTTTATTTCGATATATGATAGAAATGTTGGTTCCCCAACTCAATTGACGATTAAATAGAAACCTTATACCTCTCAAAGAAACTTGCCCAATTCCAAACAAAATTACCCATCACTTCATTCATTTTTTTCAAAATAATTGGGTTGGGTGTGTTGAGGTTTTTGAAATAGTCCGACTGACAAGCATTCAAATCGTATTTATAAAAAACACAACGAGCCATCGCATACACTACATTTTTTGACGGATAATTTGCACGCATCATGAATTCACTATACTCAGCATAAAGCTTAGCGAAGGTCTCTACATCGGTATCAAAAATCACCGCAGCTCTCGCAAAAATCTGTTGCTTTAATTTATGCTCCGTTGGAACATCAAACGAATCACTCAACATTTTGATATTGCCCACTAACACAATTAATAAAAAACGCGAATCATTAGCAGGGTCAATATTTGGCTTTTTTATGAATTCCGTATCCTCATTTATCAATGCTGCAACCTCTGGGAAACCCTGTTCTACAGTTGTTACCAAAGAATTAACGAAGGCAGCGGAGAGCTTGTCGTCTGTTACTTTTTTTCTTCCAAAAATGGTCAGTAATGACATTCAACAGTGAGGTTTACGAATTAACCAAAAATACAAAATCCTCAAGTTATCAAATTTTAAACCATTGTTTGATTATTAACAAAGTTATTAACCCAAAGGAAACGTTATGTTTACCTATAATTACCGCTTATCTACCTAGTAAGCGATTCGTGTAGGTACAAATATACTACATTTGCATCTTATTAACTTTACGATAAATTAGATCAATGAAAGCTCGTTATTTCGTCATTCCATTATTTTTTCTTCTTTTGATTTGGGGACTTTTTACTCTCATGAATAACAAAGAAAAGTTTGAATTGGATGAAGCCTCAAAAAAGGAATCCTCTGTTAGATATGTAAAAATTCTGACGGCAGAACCAACCGATAATTCTATCATCATTGAAGGTAGTGGAAGAATTTCCACTTCTCAAAAAGTAGATATCTCGGCAGAAGTGCAAGGATTATTAATTCAATCGGGTAAAACAATTAAGCCAGGAGTTTCTTTTAACAAAGGGCAAATGCTTTATTCCATTCGTAATAATGATGCACGCTTAACCTTACAAGCTCGTAAAAGTAGTTTCATGAATTTATTGGCAAATGCGCTTCCCGATTTAAAATTGGATTATTCGAATAATTATGAAAACTGGAAAAACTTTTTTGAATCTATTGATGTAGACAAAGTTTTACCCGATCTTCCCCCAACAAAATCACAAAAAGAAAAAACTTTTATTTCTCTTAAAAATATTTTCACCGAATATTTTAATATTAAAGCGGATGAAGAACGTTTATGGAAATATGCCATTGTTGCTCCATTTGATGGAAGTATCACCGAAGTATTTGTAGAACCAGGAAGTGTGGTAAATCCTGGAACACGAATCGCTACATTAATAAGAACAGGTGATTTAGAAGTGGAAATTCCGGTGGATGCAAGAAACATTACCAATATAAAAATAGGAATGCCCGTAGAGTTAACCTCCACCTCAGGAAATAAAACTTATCAAGGTAAAGTAATTCGCATAGGTGAATTTGTGAATGTAACCACACAATCTATTCCAGTTTATGTTTCTATTCTTAAAAAGAAAGACGATGTTTTATTTAATGGAATGTATTTGAATGCAGAAATAAATTGTGGTGCTATGCCAAATACGGTAAAAATTCCGCGTAGAGCCTTGCCCGATGAAAATCATTATTATGTTTTAAAGAAAAAAACCGTGAAGGAAAAATTAACTTCAGAGGATGGCAAAGAACGCGATACAACTATCCATGCTCATTCATTGGTTAAAAAAGAATTAAAGACAGGATTTGTTTTAAAGAATGAAATTTTGGCTTTAGAAATTGAAAAAGGTGAAATGATTGTTCGCGAACCAGTAACTCAAGTTACAAAGGAATCTTTATTCTTACCACTTAACGATAATAAGTAATGAAAAGATTAGTTGCCTTTTTTATTGCTAATCCGATTTGGGGAAATGCATTTGTTTTTCTTACGGTAATTTTTGGTGTATTGAGTATGCTCAATATGCGCAAATCATTTTTCCCTGAAATAGAAAACAGAATTATTACCGTTAATGTAATGTATCCTGGTGCTTCACCAGAGGAAATGGAAATTGGAGTAACCACCAAAATTGAACAAGCTCTCGAAGGATTGGTGGGCGTAAAAAAAATGACGTCTAGCTCTGCCGAGAATATGGCGAGTATTCGAATTGAAGGTTTATCTGATGCAGATATGGATGAAATGTTAACGGATGTAGAAAATACCGTTAATAGTATAAATTCATTTCCAGCAGGAGCAGAGAAACCAATTATCAGGCGGCAGAAAGTAAGCGGTATGGGAGGGATGGCAGCCTTTATTTCACTCTCAGGTCCTGATGATTTGTTTGCATTAAAGGAAAAAGGAGATAAAATAAAAAATGATTTATTAGCCGCTTCTTCTATTTCACAAGTAAATGTGATTGGTTATCCAGAAGTGGAAATGTCAATCGAAATAAATGAAGAAAAATTATTAGCCTATAATTTGCGTTTTGATCAATTAGTAACTGCCATCCGTTCTAGTAATGTAGATATGACAGGCGGAACAGTAAAAACGGATGAAGAAGAATACATCATCCGTTATAGAGGAAGAACTACTAAAGCAGAAGAAATTGAAAAGATTGTTATTCGCGCAACGCCAACAGGACAAATGATAACCGTTGGAGATGTTGCTGAAGTTAAATTTCAATTTGCAGATCGTCCAATCAAATCTTATCTCGATGGCAAACGAGCAGTTTCTGTTATTATTCAAAAATTACCAAGCGAAGATTTAGGATTGATTTCTTCTGAGCTAAAAACTTACGTAGAGAAATTTAATAAAGAAAATAAAGACTATAAATTAAATATTGTTTTCATGTTTAATGATATGTTGCAAGAACGTATCGATATGCTTACGAGCAACGGAATAATGGGAATGATTCTCGTTTTAATTTGCTTAGGATTCTTTTTAAGTTTGAGAATTTCTTTTTGGGTGGCTTTTGGAATTCCAATTTCCTTTTTAGGATTATTTGCCATCGGATGGCTATATGGAATGACTATTAATATGATTTCTCTTTTCGGGATGATTATCGTAGTAGGAATTTTAGTAGATGATGGTATTGTTATTAGTGAAAACATTTTTTCACATTACGAAAAAGGAAAATCACCGATGCGTGCTGCATTGGATGGAACGGTAGAAGTTTTTAGTTCGGTGGTGAGTTCTGTTTTGACAACAGTTGTTGCTTTTGCATTATTGATGTATGTAGGTGGTCCATTTGAAATGATGCGTGAAATGGCATTTGCAGTAGTGGCTTGTCTATTATTTTCATTGGTAGAAGCCTTGTTAACGCTTCCGCAACATTTGGGAAAAGAATCTATGTTGAAACCTTTGGATATTGGTTGGTATGCAAAACTCAGAAAAAAAATGAATAAAAGCATCGATTGGATGCGTGATGGATATGCTTGGATGATGGGTGGTTTTTTGAAAAGGTATCGTCAAACTGTTTTTCTTCCTTTGCTTTTTGTATTCATCATTGTTGGATTTTTAATGAATGGATTAATCAAAGCAACATTTTTTCCAAATATTCAATTTGATTCCATCACTTTGGAAGCAGCATTTAAACCTGGAGAAAGAGAATATCAAACCGAAGAATATCTAGAAATGTGTAAACAAAAAATTTATCATGTTCGTGATGCTTTAATTGAAGAAACAGGAGATACTATTATTACTCAAACTACACTCACTATTGGTCGTGCTGATGGCCTCGAAGAAAATGGTGCTCATGCAGGAAATATTCGAATTGAATTAGACTT
>JBIPLT010000049.1:0-14800 GCA_044368255.1 Flavobacteriales bacterium | reverse complement strand
AAAGTAATTTACCTGTGTAATTTAGCTCGATTAAATCCCAAATTATTTGGAGAAACATACGTTAAGCAATATGTTGATTCGTTAGAAATGCCCAAAACAACTTATGTTAATTCACTTTTTGCTACTTTAAAAAAAATGAAAAAAGTGGATATCCTTTCTCCACAAAAAGATTTGTATGAAGTTGCCAAAACACATGCTGAAGATTCAGGTAAAAAAGGTACAATTGGACATCAAAATGTGACTACCCGATTTAAAAAACACGCACCACGCTACAGGAGTACTGCCGAAAATTGTGATTATGGAAGCGATAAAGCCATTGATATTGTAATGAGTTTGATGATAGACGAAGGTGTGGCTGACAAAGGTCATCGTGAAAATATACTAGATAATTCAATGAAATCGGTAGGCGTTGCCATTCGAGAACATAAAAAATGGGATTACACTTGCGTGATGGATTTTGGAGATCTTTGAGGGGAATGCAAATAGGTAAATAGGCAAATAGGTAAATAGGCAAATAGGCAAATAGGCAAATAGGCAAATAGGCAAATAGGCAAATAGGCAAATAGGCAAAATTTCGAAAACACAACTTAGTTAAATAACATTTCTGAAAATTTAAGTTATTAATTTTTGACAGCTCTAAACTATGTGGCTATTTGGCTTGTGGCTAATTGCCACCTAAATTTCTTCCCAAAAACTGTTAATCACTACCCTATTTTGTTGACAAATCACCTCTAAGAAGAGCCTCTTTCTTTTATCTTTGCGCAATGCAAGAAATGATTCTTATCCTCGATTTCGGATCACAATACACACAATTGATAGCAAGACGTGTGCGTGAACTAAATGTTTACTGTGAAATTCATCCGTATAATAAAATTCCCGCCATCGATCATTCGTTGAAAGGTGTGATACTTTCAGGAAGTCCATTTTCCGTTCATGATGAAGGACATCCAGTTCCAGATTTAACTTCTTTCAGAGGAAAAGTTCCTGTTTTAGCGGTTTGTTATGGTGCACAATTTCTTGCGCAATCAGCAGGTGGAAAAGTAGAAAGATCCAGAATAAGAGAATATGGTCGTGCACATTTATCATTTATAGATAATCAATCTCCATTAACCAAAAATTTAACTAATGGCTCTCAAGTTTGGATGAGTCACGGTGACACAATAACATCTTTACCTTCTGGATGCAAAAAAATTGCTGGAACGCATGACGTAGAATTTGCAGGTTACCAATTCGTAAATGAACCTACTTTTGCAATACAATTTCATCCTGAAGTTTATCATTCCAACGAAGGAATGAAATTGCTTTCTAATTTTATCGTAGATATTTGTGGTTGCAAACAAGATTGGACACCCGATTCATTCATTGAAACTACAGTTGCCGAGTTGAAAAAACAAATTGGCAATGAAAAAGTTATAATGGGATTGTCGGGAGGCGTAGATTCATCTGTTGCTGCAGTTTTATTGCATCATGCGATTGGTAAAAATTTACATTGCATTTTTGTGGATAATGGTTTACTCCGTAAAAATGAATTTGACGAAGTTCTCGAAAGCTATCAACACATGGGATTAAATGTTAAGGGTGTTGACGCAAAAGAATTATTTTATTCGGCTTTAAAAGGATTAACAGATCCAGAAGAAAAAAGAAAAGCCATCGGAAAAGTTTTCATTGACGTTTTTGATACAGAATCAAAATTAGACAAAGATGCTTCTTGGCTTGGACAAGGCACCATTTATCCTGATGTAATCGAATCTGTATCGGTAAAAGGACCATCAGCAACCATCAAATCACATCATAATGTAGGCGGACTTCCCGACTATATGAAATTAAAAATTGTTGAACCTTTGCGTTCACTTTTCAAAGATGAAGTTAGAAGAGTAGGTAGGGCTTTAGATATTGACCCTGAAATTCTTAATCGACATCCTTTTCCTGGCCCAGGATTGGGTATTCGAATTTTGGGAGACATCACTCCAGAAAAGGTACGCATTTTGCAAGAGGTGGATTATATCTATATCTCCAACTTGAAAAAACATAATTTATACAATGAAGTTTGGCAAGCGGGAGCTATTCTTCTTCCTATACAATCTGTAGGTGTGATGGGAGACGAAAGAACTTATGAAAAAGTGGTTGCCTTAAGAGCTGTTTCATCTACCGATGGAATGACTGCTGATTGGTGTCATTTACCGTATGAGTTTTTAGGTAAAGTTTCGAATGAAATTATCAATAAAGTGAAAGGTGTAAATAGAGTTGTTTATGATATTAGCTCCAAACCACCAGCAACTATTGAGTGGGAATAAAACCATTTAATAATTTATTGATTTGATGATTTAATGATTTAATGATTGACAACAACTAATTCGCTAATTCGCTATTAAAAAGAATGAAATTGAAAAAATATATAACAATTATAATTCTCTTGATTAATTCGGTAATGGTGTTTGCGCAGCCCGATAAATCCCCGAAAGAAATTATAGAAGGAAAAGAATATTATATTCATACTGTAGAAAGTGGTACAACTTTATATGGTTTATCAAAAATGTATAAAGTAACTATTGATGAAATTACCACGAACAATCCAGGTAAAAGTGCTGTCTTAACTATTGGCGATAAAATTAAAATTCCAACTAAAAATACAGTTACCACTATCAATAACACGAACACAACTGTTAATCATACTATTGTTGGTGAAGTTATCCAAGGAGATCCCGAATTTGAAACACACACTGTAGTTAAAGGAGAAACAGTGAGTGCAATTGCTAGAAAATATGGAGTATCTATTGCTGATATTTACAATTTAAATCCTGGTTCAGATAAATCCATTAAAGAAGGACAAATTTTAAAAATCAAAAAGAAAATAGTTGTAAATACTGTTAACAACACCACTACCATTACACCTACGAAAGTTGACTACAAGCACATCGTTTCAGGTGGAGAAACGTTTTATAACCTAACTAAGAAATTCAAAATAAGTGAAGATTCTATTAAATTATTAAATAAAGGTTTGCCTCAAGGATTGCGAACAGGTGATACATTAAAATTACTTATCTCACCAGAACTTGCAAAAAAATTCGAGAATACGATGAAGGCATCCAATCAAGAAAAAGATTCAGTTGCACTTGCTAAAATAGAAACATCCGCTATTGTTGGTGGTGAGAAAAAAGAAAAATACAATGTAGGTTTATTCCTTCCCTTTTTCTTTGAGAAGAATCAAAATTTATTAGAAAATAAAAGTTCCACCTCTGATCAATTGGTTTATTTATTCGAGCCAACTCGTCAATCATTAGATTTTTATCAAGGAGTTAAATTTGCTTTAGATTCATTAAAAGGCGCAGGGCTCTCTGTCAATTTAAAAGTTTATGATACATGGAATGACACCACCAGAATTTCTACATTAGTAAAAGGCGCAGATTTTGCAATATTGGATTTAATAATTGGTCCAACAGATCATGTAGAAATAGTTGCTAAAGCGGCAAAAGCAAATAATATTCCGTTGGTATGTCCTTTTAGTTATACCAATAAAATCATGTTCAACAACCCGTATGTGAGTAAGGCGACCACATCGTTATCGGTGATTATTGATGAAACAAGTGATTATGTGGTGAAAAATTATAGCGATAAAAAAATATTCGTTCTCGATGGAAAAGATAAAAAAGATGATGCTGCCGTTGAAGCTTATAAAAAATCATTGAATAAAAAATTAAAAGAAAAAGGACTAACCGCAGATTCGGTGAAATACATTAAAATGGAATCTGCTTCTACCAAAAATTTAGTAAACCATATTTCAAAAGGAAGTAATAATATTTTAATCGTTCCCTCCAATGATATCGTTTATATAAGTTCTTTATTAAGTAATTTGAATAATTTAACCAATCAATGGAATGGAAAAGATTATCAATTCACCATTTTCGGAACGGATGAATGGATTAAAATGGATCAAATTGATGTTAATTATAAAGTGAAGTTCAATGTTCATGTTCCCTCTCCAACTTATTTAGATTTTGAGGATAGTTTAACCAAAATAAATTTTATCAAAGGATTTAGAAATAAATTTAAAACCGATCCTGATCGTTATGCCATGATGGGATTTGATATCAGTTATTTTTTCATGGCAGGATATCTTGAAAACGGAAAAAACTTCATTAATTATTTAGAAAATTATGATGTGGATATGATTGGAACTGGATTCCGATTTAAACAAGTTTCAGAAGGAAGTGGATTTTTAAATACGAATGTTTACATCCTCGAATACGAAGATTATAAACTCATCAAACGAAATTAATCGTGCCTTCTAAAGAAATTATTACCAAACGCTTTTTAAAAATTCAAGATTCCATTTGTTTAGGATTAGAAAATCTAGATGGAAAATCAAAATTCTTTGAAGATAATTGGACAAGACCTGAAGGTGGTGGCGGACGATCAAGAGTAATTACGCATGGAAATTTATTAGAAAAAGGTGGCGTTAATTTTTCAGCTGTAGAGGGAGAATGTCCTGCGTTTTTAAAAAGAGAAATTGGTTCAGAAGCAAAAACATTTTTTGCCACAGGAGTTTCGATTGTTTTACATCCCCATTCTCCAATGGTTCCCATCATACACATGAACATCCGTTATTTCGAAACGGATAATGGAATTTATTGGTTTGGAGGAGGAATTGATCTTACACCTCATTATGTAAATGAGGAATTAGCAAAAAAATTCCATCATCAATTAAAAAACACCTGTGATCAATTTGATTCCAATTATTATCCCGATTTCAAAAAATGGGCGGATGATTATTTTTTCATTGAGCACCGAAAAGAAACCAGAGGCATTGGAGGAATTTTCTTTGATAAATTAAAAGCAAACGATAAACACGATAAATCTTCCATTTTTGAATTCGTTGCAGCCGTTGGAGAAACCTTTGTGAAAGCTTATAGTGAACAAGCAGAAGCCATCAGAAATATTCCATTTAATGAGAAAAACAAACAATGGCAATTGTTGCGTAGAGGACGATATGTGGAATTCAATTTAGTTTATGATAGAGGAACCAAGTTCGGATTACAAACCAATGGGCGAATTGAATCTATCTTGATGAGTTTACCAGAAAATGCTTCTTGGATTTACAATTTCATTCCTGAAAAAGGGAGTGAGGAAGAAAAAACCCTTTCGCTTTTGAAAAAAGGAAATGATTGGGTTAATTAAAATCAATTATTTTATCGTTTAAAATATCAGAATATTTACTGTTATTTTATTTCATTGACCATTTTCATCACTTTACTTTCTAAATCTTTTTTGAAAGCCATCATTTTTTTAGCAACTATTGAATCATTTGTTCCAATGATTTGTGCGGCTAAAATTCCTGCATTTCTTGCTCCATCTAAAGCAACCGTTGCCACAGGAACACCTGATGGCATTTGAAGAATGGATAAAACAGAATCCCAACCATCAATTGAATTGGATGATTTAACAGGTACACCAATAACTGGCAATGTCGTTAATGATGCCGTCATACCAGGAAGATGAGCAGCCCCACCAGCACCAGCAATAATAACTTTTAATCCACGTTTTGTTGCGCTTTGAGCATATTCTACCATCCTCAATGGAGTTCTATGAGCAGAAACTATAGTGATTTCATAAGCAATTCCAAATTCATCTAATGCAGAGGCAGCTTCTTTCATAACTGGAAGATCGCTTTTACTTCCCATGATAATGCCAACTAATGGCTTTACTGATTTTTTACTTACTGATTTTTTACTTACTGCTTTTTTACTCATAATTACAATTTTATTATTGGTATTCGTGATTACTTCGCAATGCTTCGTAATTCATTCGGATATTACTTTTAATTTTTCTTTTACTGATTTCGCTTTTTGTTTCACTTCATTTTCATTCTCTCCACAAATAGTGATATGTCCCATTTTACGAAAGGGCTTCGTTATTTTTTTTCCATATAAATGCACAAAAACATTTTCGGTTTTTAATACTTCATCTAAACCTTGATAAATGGCCTCGCCAGTAAATCCTGGTTCGCCTAAAATATTTACCATAGCCGAAAAATGACGAATAGAAGTATCGCCCATTGGCAAATTACAAATGGCGCGCAAATGTTGTGCATATTGTGATGTAACATTTCCTTCTATAGTTTGGTGACCACTATTGTGTGGACGAGGGGCTACTTCATTCACCAAAATTTCCCCATCCTTTGTAACAAACATTTCTACTGCTAAAACACCCACCATTTTTGCTTTTTCAATCACCATTCGTGCAATTTCTTGAGCTTTATTTAAAATTGTAATATCTAAAGAAGATGGTGAATACAAATATTCAACTAAATTAGCTTGAGGATTAAATTCCATATCTACTGCAGGGAAAACAGCAATTTCTCCACTAAAATTTCTAGAAACAATGACTGCAATTTCTCTTTCGAAAGGAACTAATTTTTCTAAAACGGATGGTGCATCAAATGCATTTTCAATTTTAGTAATTTCATCTAGACGATAAACTCCTTTTCCATCATATCCTCCCTTACATAATTTTTGAAAAAACGGAAAATGTGGTGTATAATTTTTAATTTCTTCTCTATTATTTACCAAGAAAAAAGGAGCCGTAGGAATATTATTTTCTTTATAAAATTGTTTTTGCTTTCCTTTATCTTGAATAATTTCTAAAAATTCTGGTTGAGGATAAACCTTAACTCCTGAGTCTTGTAAAAATTTTAATGCTTCGATATTCACATGCTCAATTTCGATAGTGAGAATATCTAAATCTTTAGCAAAATTGATTACTGTTTGGTAATCATTAAGAGGACCACAAACAAAATGTGAAGTGAGATTTTTACAGGGTGCATCTTTATCCGGATCGAGAACTAAAATATCTACATTCAAATTTATTGCTTCTTGAATCAACATGCGGCCTAATTGACCACCGCCCAACATTCCTATTTTTAAGCCTGTTTTGTAATTAGAACTCATTTAACAAATATACAAGCAATAATTAATTCTCATTGAATATTATTCGACCGAAATGTATATTTTTACAAAATTAAAATTGAGTTATGAAAAATCCTTTAATCGTTATTGGAATTCTATTGTATATGTCAGGAATTTTTCTCCCTTGGGGACCAATTGGAAGTGCTTTAGAAACGGGATTCAATGAAGAGGGAAGTCCAGGCTTATTAGGGATGTTGGTTTCTGTTTTAACCCTAGTATTTGCCTTCCGCACAGGAAAAAAAAGCTATTACATTGTTATTTTTATCTCCATTTTGGCTCTTTTATTACCAATGACAGTGTTGAGTAAAATCATGGAATCTCCAAATGGAATTTCCGCGGTAAAATATGGCGTATATATTATGCTAATCAGCGCTATAATTACCATTCTAGGAGGTATTAAAGGATTGAAAAAGTTCAAATCAAGCCAATCAGAAGCATAAAACACCTCGATTTTATAGCTGAATTATCTCATATTTAATTACTATTTTACGCTCTGTTAGGGTATAATTTATACATTTGCGTATGCAAAAAATTAAACTGTACGATAAGTATTTCGAATTATCCATCCCTAATCAAGATATTGAAGAATCTATTCACGAGCAAGCTTCAATTATGTCGGAAGATAATATGGATAAAGAAATTCTTTTTATTGTTGTTCTCAACGGATCTTTTATGTATGCCGCTGAACTCGTAAAAAACTACACGTCACCTTGCAAAATTTCATTTGTAAAACTCGCTTCCTATCATGGCACTTCATCAAAAGGATCGGTAGATGAATTAATTGGTTTAACAGAAGACATAGAGGATAGAGATATTATGATTTTAGAAGATATTGTTGATACAGGTACAACGCTCGAAAAAGTGGTTCATTTATTAAAACAAAGAAATCCGAGATCTATTGGCGTTGCCACTATGTTGTTGAAACCTGATGCTTATAAAAAAGACATTCCCGTAAATTATGCCGCCATTATTGTTCCCAATGATTTTATTGTTGGTTATGGATTAGATTATGATGGATTAGGTAGAAATCTGAAAGACATTTATAAAATTTCAAATTCTTAAATCATGATTAATATTGTTTTGTTTGGCCCTCCGGGTGCCGGTAAAGGAACGCAATCAGAAAAACTGATTGCTAAGTATGGTTTTATCCATCTTTCTACTGGAGATATTTTTAGAAGAAATATTAAAGAAGCAACTGATTTAGGTCAATTAGCGAAGAGTTATATGGATCAAGGTCAATTAGTGCCCGATTCAGTAACGATAAGCATGCTTCAAGCAGAAGTTGCCAAAAATAATAATGCTAAAGGATTTATTTTCGATGGTTTTCCTAGAAATGCAAATCAGGCAAACGCATTAGATGAATTTTTAAAAATAATCGGCACATCTATCACAAAAATGATTGCCTTAGAAGTTCCCGAAGATGAGTTACGTATTCGTCTTTTAGAAAGAGGAAAAACTTCTGGTCGTGCTGACGATATAGATCCTGCTGTAATTCAAAAAAGAATTGATGTTTATAATAATGAAACTTCTCCAGTAAAACATTTTTACCTTAGTCAAAATAAATATTCAGGAATAAATGGTGTGGGAAGTATAGATTCCATTTTTAATTTGATTGGTGAGGTTATTGATTCGTTAAATACAACAAGTAGTGAAACAAAAACAGAAAATAATAAAACCATTCCTGTTAAGAAAGTAAAGAATCCATCAGCAAAGCTCAGCCATCAAAAATCAAAAACTAAGGAGAAAAAAGTTGCTGTTGCAGTAAAAAAAACGACTACTCGCAAGAAAAAAGTTGCTGTAAAAACAGAAAAAAATAAGACCACTAAAAAAGTTGACGTATCTAGTAAAATCAAAAAAGCAAAGAAAAATAAGAGCACTACAACTACAAAGAAATCTAAAAAAGTATCAAAACGCGGAAGACCAGCGGCACCCAAAAAACGCGGTCGCCCTCAAATTATAAAAAGAGGAAGACCCACTGCTCCTAAAAAGCGTGGAAGGCCCGAAGTAAAAAAAAGAGGTAGACCTGTAACACCAAAACGTAGAGGAAGACCCGAAGTTAAAAAACGCGGAAGACCAACCCTTCCGAAGAAAAGAGGAAGACCAGAAATTAAAAAAAGAGGAAGACCTACTCTACCTAAAAAACGTGGTCGTCCCGAAATTAAAAAAAGAGGCCGTCCTGTTTTAGCTAAAAGCAAAAAGAAAGTTACTGTAATTTCAACAAAGGCTAATGCTATAAAAAAAGCTATCAAGGCACCTAAAAAAATTACAAAATCGAAAAATTTAGTAGCTAAAAAAAAGGTGGCTATTAAGAAAAAACAAGTCAAAAAAGTGTCGAAAAAAAAATAATAAACGCAGAAAAAAATAATGCGTATTGAGGAGAAAAAGTGAATAATAATTTTGTTGATTATGTGAAAATATGTTGTCGTTCGGGTGCCGGTGGTGCTGGATCGATGCATTTTCATCGCGCTAAAGGAAATCCTAATGGAGGACCAGATGGCGGGGATGGAGGAAAAGGTGGAAGTATCATTCTGAGAGGAAATACACAACTTTGGACTTTATTGCATCTTAAATTTAGAAAACATGTGATTGCTGATCCTGGAGGAAAAGGTGATTCAGGTTTGAAAACAGGTGCAACTGGAAAAGATGTTATTCTAGATGTTCCATTGGGAACTGTTGTGCGAGATGTTGAAACAGAAGAAATACTTTTTGAAATTACAAAAGATGGGGAAGAAAAAGTTTTAGTTCCTGGTGGAAGAGGAGGAAAAGGAAACAATCACTTTAAAACATCTACACGACAAGCCCCACATTATGCACAACCAGGTGAAGCAGGACGTGAGGAATGGAAAGTTCTCGAGCTAAAAGTTCTTGCTGATGTTGGTTTAGTTGGATTTCCAAATGCCGGAAAATCCACTTTACTATCAGTTATTTCTGCTGCAAAGCCTGAAATTGCCAATTATCCATTTACCACTATAGTGCCTAATTTAGGAATCGTAGCCTATAGAGATTATAAATCTTTCATCATGGCAGATATTCCAGGAATTATTGAAGGTGCACATCTAGGAAAAGGCTTAGGAATTCGCTTTTTGAAACATATTGAAAGAAACTCCATTCTTTTGTTTTTAATTCCAGCTGATAGCCCAAGCATCAAAAAAGAATACAAAGTTTTGATGAACGAACTAAAAGAATTTAATCCTGAATTATTAGATAAAGAAATGATTTTAGGAATTTCTAAATGCGATTTAGTTTCAGAAAGTGAATTGAAAAAATTAAAAAAGAAATTACCGACCGATATCGAAACTATTTTCTTTTCTTCTCACACTCAAAATGGACTTACCGAATTAAAAGATAAAATCTGGAGTACATTAACAAAGATTAGATGAGTTTAATTGAAACGATAG
The DNA here is from genome assembly GCA_044368255.1 of Flavobacteriales bacterium. GTDB lineage: Bacteria > Bacteroidota > Bacteroidia > Flavobacteriales_D > UBA2798 > CAMBFX01. The sequence goes on along the minus strand of JBIPLT010000049.1, from coordinate 4,440 downwards.
AAAATATCGATCAACAAATTCTTCTCACCATTAATGGCGCACACACTGATTTCATAGATAAAATTATGTTTTATCTGAGTGAAAAATGGACTATGATTCCCTTTTATCTTTTAGTAATCTATTTCATTCAAAAATTCTATGGATGGAAAACATGTGGGTATTTTATACTATTCGCTCTTCTATTAGTTGCAGCATGTGATTTAACTGCCACTCATCTTTTTAAAAATGTATTTGAAAGATATCGACCCTCTCATCATTTAATTTTAAAAGATCAATTACACTTTGTGAATGATTACAGAGGCGGAACGTTTGGTTTCTATTCCTCACATGCCTCTAACATGATGGCCTTAGCTATATTTACGGGATACTTTCTCTATGGAAAAGTAAAACATTATTCTTCACTTGCTTTGACGCTAGTTTTTCTAATTGGATTAAGTAGAATCTATTTAGGCGTGCATTATCCTTCGGATGTATTGGTTGGATTTATTATGGGAAGTTTTTTTGCAACTATTTTCATTTTTATTTATATCCAAATTTTTAAACCGATAAAAAGAAATTTAATATGAATTATCTTTTAGTATTTGTTGGAGGTGGGTTAGGAAGTCTTTGCAGATTTGGAATTTCAAATTTAACTACTACTTTTTTTCCCATTCATTTTCCTTTGGCAACTTTGATTTCAAATATTCTTGCTTGTATATTGATGGGAGTAACAATTATACTCTTCAAAGAAAAATCATCATTTACAGAATGGAATATATTTTTAATTACTGGTTTTTGTGGTGGATTTAGCACATTTAGTACATTCAGTTTAGAAACTGTACAATTAATTCAAACTAATAATTATTTATGGGCAGGATTAAATATTCTAATAAGTATTCTCACTTGTATATTCATTCTTTATATGCTCTTAAAATTTAAATAACATGCAAAATATTTTAAAAAAATACTTACTTATTTTAGCCACTTTCTATTTAACCCTTCAAGTTAAAGCCCAAGATGAATTAACCATGAAAATTGATGCGTATTTAAATGCTCATGTAAATATAAAAGGTTTTTCCGGCAGTGTTTTAATAGCTAAAAAAGATAATATCATTTATAAAAAAGGATTCGGATATGCTAATGCCGAACATAAAGTAAACAATACTCCCGAAACCAAATTTCTTTTAGCTTCCGTTACTAAACAATTTACGTCTATGGCAATTATGCTATTAGTAAATGAAGGGAAAGTAAAATTAGATGGAAAAATTTCAGATTACCTTCCCTATTACAGAAAGGATATTGGTGAAAAAATTACTATTCATCAATTATTAATTCATACATCAGGCATTCCTGGTTACACAGAACTACCTAACTTTTTCGTTGACGACAGCAGAGACCCTTATAACGCCAAAGATTTTATCTTAAAATTCTGTAGTAATGATTTGGAATTTCAACCTGATGCCGACCAAAAATACAATAATTCGGCCTATTGCATTTTAGGAGGAATCATTGAAGAAATTAGTGGTCTAACCTATGGTGAATTCATTAAGAAAAACATTTTTGAAAAACTTGGAATGTTTAATTCGGGTTATGAATCACACAAAACAATTGTAGAAAATGAAGCAGAAGGATATTCTAAAGAGGGAGATAAATTAGTTCATGCCGATTATTTAGATATTAGTGTGGCTTATGCTGCTGGTGGTCTTTATAGCACAGTTGAAGATTTGTATTTATGGGATCGTTCATTGTACACTGATTTTTTACTACCAAAAAAATGGAGAGATACGATGTTTGTGAATTATAAAAATGGCTTTGGATATGGATGGATGAATTCAAAATTTTTCGGACATCAAGTGATTCATCATAGTGGAGGAATTCATGGTTTTAGCACGCATATTGCAAGATTAATTGATGATGATATTTGTATTATTACATTAGGAAATACTGATTTTAATGGTGCTTCTTTAATTAATATGGATATTGGTGCCATTTTATTTGGAGAAAAGTATGAGATTCCGGGAGAAAAAAAATCGATATCTGTGGATGAAAAAACGCTTAAAAAATATACTGGTGAATACGAATTAGAAAAAGGTTTTACCATTGTAATCACTGTTGAAGGAGGAAATTTAGTTCTTCAAGCCACAGGTCAACCAAAATTTTCTATGCTCGCTGAAACAGAAAAAGACTTTTTCATGAATGATTATCCTGTTAGCATTTCTTTTGAAACAGATAAAAAAGGCAAAGCTTCAGGAATGATCTTGCATCAAAATGGTAATCATACACTGAAGAAAATTAAATAAAATGATTAGTACTCGAGACCAGTTAGGTCGTGAAATAGTTTTACCTAATTATCCAAAACGAATCATTTCATTGGTGCCTTCCATCACTGAATTAATTTGGGATTTAGGATTGCAAGAAGAATTAATAGGCATCACCAAATTTTGTATTCATCCCAATGAAATATTTCAAACCAAAACGAGAATTGGAGGAACAAAAAACATTAATCATAGTTCAATTCAAAATCTTAAACCTGATTTAATTATTGGAAATAAAGAAGAAAATACAAAATATGATTTTGATGAATTGAAAAATAAATTTCCCGTTTGGATGAGTGATGTAAATACCATTGAAGATGCGATTTCAATGATTCGAGAAATAGGAAAAATTACCAATAGAGAATCGAACGCCACTAAAATAATGAATGAAATTAATTTTCCTCCTCTAAATATTTCAGAAAATAAAAAGCTAATTTATTTGATTTGGCACGAACCGTTTTTCGCTGTTGGAAAAAATACTTTTATTGATGCTATGCTGAAAAATGCTGGATATAATAACTGCATAAAAGAAAATCGATATCCTGAAATTACAGGTGAAATAATTCGCGATTTAAATCCTGATTTCTTATTTCTATCTTCAGAACCTTTTCCCTTTCAAAAAAATCATATGGAATATTATAAAAATTTTATCACTGAAGATAAAATTAAATTAGTGGATGGTGAAATGTTTTCTTGGTATGGATCGAGAATGACTAAGGCAAATATCTACTTTGATCAATTAAGGGAAGAACTAAATCAAAGAAGTTAGATTCTTGAAAAGTAAACGGAGTTGTATCAATGAATGCGCTTCCCTGTCAAAAAAAGTAGTTTCACCTTTAAAATATAACTTATCTTTTTCCATCTTTTCTGCCTCAAAGATTATTTCTTCAAACACAATCAAAGGATCTACAAAATTTTTAATAACAAAATTAAAGTCTGCTTGGTCAATGAATTTTTTGGGATTCAAATAAAAATAGGCAAAAGTATTTTTAACTTCGGATTTACCACTGAAAGTAGCCATAATCTTATTCGGATTTTGGAAGGTAGTCATTCGAAGAGCAGGCTCCAAATCAATTGAATTTTTAATTGACAGTTTATTATTCAACAGCATAAAATCACTCACATAATGAGGCATCATACCTTGCTTACTAAAAATGTTAGTGGAAATACTAAAATCTTTAACCGAATACTTTATGGATGAAAAATCTTTACTTAAAAAATCTTTTATCACATGAGAAGTATCAGTATCAACAGAAAATAATCCAGTTAAATATTTTTGAATAATTTTATTAATTTTCATCCCTTCAAAATGAAATAAAAATGGTTCAATCGTTTTTTGATTTATTTTAGGATTCTCAAATTTCAATTCACCCTCCTTAATAATACCGTTCTTCATTTTTATAAATCCATTCATGGAAATTAAACCTTTATCGAAATTGCCCTCTATAAATATTCCTTCGGCAAAATCAGGAACCAATCTAAAAAAATTCTTAAACGTGCTTTTCTCAAAAATATTTTTACTTATGGATACAAAAAAATCATTTTTAGTATTAGCCGTGAATTCATTTTCTTGATTTTGTAAATACTTAATTCCAATATCACCGGCTAATTCTTCTTCCATCGGTTCTAAAAGAATTACGGCTACTTTATCAAATAAAAATATAGTACTTTTTTCGTTCTTATAAATGATAATATCATCTACCTTCCATGAATCTATACTTGATTTTTCCACATAATTCATAAAAGCATTAGCACTCTCTAAATTTAACGAAATCCCATTAATCATTCTTGATTCAAATGGAAAGGAGAAAAAACTTACCCAGCCGAAAGGATCAATTCCATAGGTAGAATTTTCTAGAACTAGTTGCTTTTCATCATTCGTTAAAATTTGTTTTTCAAAATCATCTGAATTAAATAAAAATTCGTTCAGCAATTTTCCAGAAATAGATTTCAAATTAATAGAAAAAACAAATTTAGAATCCGTTGGGATGTACTTTAGATTTTCAATTTTAGCAGGTTGAAAATAATAATGAAACCCAACAACATTTACGGCTAATAATACGCTAAGAAATAAAATCTTTAGTATGGATAAAAAGGTTTTCATTGGCTTGAAATACAAAAATAGTCAATTTCACCATGCAACGTT